>JASGCG010000101.1 GCA_030054235.1 Bacteroidia bacterium | reverse complement strand
AAGACGGTCGTGAGCAGGCGACGGAAGCGATCCAGCATGGAACACTTGTAGCTGATCCGGGCGCCCATGCGCCACGAATCAGGAAACATTGTCCCCAACGGGGCGCCTCAAGGCCTCAAGCATCCTGCGACCGGGTGGCTCACTCGCGACCTGCTCGACAACGACAGCGGGGTCGGCTCGAGGCCGACCCCGCAGGGTGTGCATGGTGTGCAACGGTTCAGGCGCAGCGACTTGCGCTCAGGCGCGACGGCGTCGAGACACGCTGACCCCGGCAACGGCCAGCAGTGCCATTGCACCCGGGGCGGGGATCAAGGACGAGTCGATCGTCATGAAGTTGACGTCGGCGCCGTAGCCCGCGGAACTGGCCACGGTGAGGAACGGGGTGTTGTTGTACAGGTCAGGGCCACTGGCGAAGACGCTGAAGCTCTGCACCACGCCGTTCACGACATCGGACCGCCAGCAGGTGCTGCCGGTGCCGGCCCAGTACCTGTTGTCGCCATTCTGATTTCCGCCACCGAACCCGGCGGCATAGAAGTACGAGTTGTTGACGAGATCCGCAGCGGTGTTGAACGCGTACATGCCGACATTGGCTGCAGAGTCGAAGGATGCCGTGCGGAAGAACCAGCCGTTGGTGGTGTTGGCGATCACGTCCTCGTTGTAGTACATGCCCTGCGTCATCTGGATGGCGAAGCCGCCCGAGTCCGCATTCAGGTCCGCGAGCGAGTTGTAGCGGACGTACGTGTTGTTGTAGTTGAGCCCGCCGTCGTTCTTGGTGGTCTTGTAGACGTACGTGCCGTCCGTGAAGACCCCATCGGTGGACAGGATCGACGAGCTCGAGCCGACGTTGGTGCCGCCCGTGTTCGCCGCCATGTCTTCCAACGACGCATACGACGTCCAGACGGTGGAGGAACCAACGGTCGATGAGCGGACGTACAGGAGAGTTGCCTCGGAGGAGGCCGCGAGACCGGCTGCGAGAAGAGCCGCGCCGGTCATGGCGAAGTGCGACATGGTCATGATGTGGTCTGCCTTTGAGGGGAAAGGGAAGGGGGACGCGACCAACCTAGCCCCGTGCCGGGCTGGTTCCAACGAAATCAAGATAAAGCTGGAAGGTTGTTCCGCCCGTTGGGGGGACCTTGGTTCCGGCGCGGCGTGGTGGCTCGACCTGGGCCTCGTGGATAATGTCGTGGCATTTCTGGTTGGCGCGCTTGCGCCGCCCGGCTCGAGGATCACCTTGACATCCGCACCATGGCTCTGGCGGCCTTGGACTGCCACAAAGAACAGATGAACACGACGACCCGATCGCTTCCGGCGGTAAGTCTCTCCCGGAGCTTGGCTTCCACGCTGCCACTCTTGGTGGCGCTCTCCAGGGCCCACGCTGGATTCGACGTTCCCGTCGCGGTCGCACCGGGGTCGACCGCGACCATCACGCTCGCGATCACCGTCACCGACGGAGTTGACAGCGAGACCGATGTCGATTCGATCGTCGTGGCTGCCGACGGCAATGGCCGGTTCACGATCAGCCCCAACCAGCCGCCGCATGACGGGGCCGTGATCCAGGAAGGCAGGTTCGGGTTCGGTGGTGGCACCTTGCAGTACGACTTGTTCTGTTCCCCGGTCTTCGGCTGCATCCCCGTGACCGTGAACCTGGCCGGGCTCTCCGCAACGTTGGTGGCGCCGTCGCAGGCGACGATCCTCCCGTCCGGACGCGCGGATTTCGGGACCACCTGGCGCGTGCAGGGCAACTACACCATCACCAGCCCGCTCTCGTCCTCGGCGGGTGCGATCGACGTGAACTCGCTCTCGCCCTTTGGGGGAACGTTCTCCATCGGCGGCGGATTCATGCAGGTGTCGCAGCTGACGATCGGCGCCATCGACAGTCAGACCACGGTCGATTCGCTGCCCGGGGTCACCTTCCTGCTTCGCACCGAGGTGGCGTTCGGCAGCACCACCATGAACGGAACCTATGCGCCGCCGCCGCCGAACGGCTGTGGCAGCGCGGGCAACTGTGGCCTGGAGCACCAGGGCCCCGGCTGCAACGACATTGCCTGCTGCTCCGCCGTGTGTTCCGCGGATCCGTCGTGCTGCGCCTCGGACTGGGATGTGCTCTGCGTGAACCAGGCGGCGGTGCTCTGCGGCATCGCTCCCGAGAACGACAACTGCGCCGCGCCGAGGCCACTCTCCTTCGGACGCTTCCCGTTCACCACCCGCAACTGCAACACCGACGGTGGATTCCTCATCACTGAGTGCCAGGATGTCCAGACGGCGGGAGCATTCACCAACGATGTGTGGTTCGTCTGCACCGCTCCGTTCGACAACGGCATCGCGGTGTCGACCTGCGGCCACGCGGGCTTCGATACCCGCATCGCCGTCTACGACGCGTGCGGCGGCATGCTGCTCGCCTGCGGTGACGATGCAGTTGGCTGCTCCGGCGGAACAACGCGCGTTGCATTCCAGGGAATCGCCGGCCAGACGTACCTGATCCGTGTGGGCGGGAAGAATGCATGGGGCGAGGGCGAGATCGATCTTGCGCTCACAGATGTCACGACGCCTTGGCCAACAACGGTTGCGGCCACCTGGGCGGCATCGTCTGGTGGCAACGGCCATTCGTATGCGGTGCTCTCGTTCGCCTCGCCGGCGAGCTTCGCGCAGGTCGCCGACCGGGCGACCGAGCTGGGTGGCTACCTCGTGACGATCACCAGTCCGGCAGAGCTTGCCTTCGTGCGCAGCGGCGTGCAGATCCCGCAGTTCGGTGGATCGACGGCCATCGGGCTCGTGCAAGGTCCGGGTGACGAGCCCGCCGGTGGCTGGGGATGGATCACCGGCGAGCCGCTGGTGTGGACGAACTGGAACATCGGCGAACCCAACGACGCCGGCGGTGAGGACTTCGCGAGCATCTACCCCGACGGAAGCTGGAACGACCAGGGTGAGCTCTTCCGCTACGCGCTGATCGAGTTCGATGCGCCACCTTCATTGCAGGAGTGGACCTGGAGCGAGGATCAAGGCGGTGCGGGGCAGCGATACCGGTCCGTGATCGCACCGATGTGGGTGAGCTGGGAGCAGGCAGCCGCATCAGCCCAGGCGATCGGCGGCACGCTGGTGGTGCTCGAGACGCCTGCGGAGGCGGAAGTGGTCTTCCGTGAACTCGTGCAGTTCCCAGCGCTGTGGAGCATGACCGCCTACAACGGTGGTCCGTGGGTCGGGCTGCGGAAGGACGTCGGGTCAGGCGCCTGGACGTGGCTCGGCGGCTCGTCGCTTGGGTGGAATCCCTGGAACCCTGGTGAGCCAAGCGGCTTCGGCGATGCGGCGTGCTTCTTCTCGTTGCAGGATGGCCCAGGCATCGGGCTCGACGACACGTGGACCGGCAACCAGCGCAGGGGTTTCATCGTCGAGCTGCCGCCCAAGACCTCGTGCCCGGCCGACATCAATGGCGATGGTCAGGTGGGGGGCAGCGACCTTGCGCAGTTGCTGGGGGCGTGGGGTTCGTGCGGTTCATGCCCCATGGATCTCGACGGAGATGACATCGTGGCCGGTCCCGACTTGGCGATCCTGCTCGGCGGCTGGGGCTCCTGTCCCTGAGCGAGCCATCACCGCCGGCGCAGTGCAGTGGCTCGGCATGGCACGGGCTTGGGATCGGTGCGTGGAAGCCGACGATGGGCGTCCTCTTCCCGCGCCGTGACGTGACGCAACGGTCCCAGCGGCAGGGTCTGACGCAGCTAGCCTTCGGCCATGCCCACGCCGTCCGAACGATGCTGGTGGTGCGGGAGCGACTCGCTCTATGTGGCCTACCACGACACCGAGTGGGGTGTGCCGGTCACCGATGACCGAGCGCTCTATGGGAAGCTCGTGCTCGATGGGTTCCAGGCCGGCCTGTCGTGGCTGACGATCCTGCGCAAGCGCCCGGCATTCGAGCGCGCGTTCAGGGGCTTCGATCCTGAGCGGGTGGCGCGCTTCACGGAGCGCGACGTGCAGCGACTTCTTGGCGATGCCGGCATCATCCGCTCGCGGGCGAAGATCGACGCCGCCATCGGCAATGCGCGGGCATGGATGACCGTGATGCAGGCAGGGGACGGGAGCTTCCGCGACCTGCTTTGGGAACACGTCGGGCACCGCACGATCGACCTGAAGCTGGCGAAGCCGGACGACATCCGCGCGCAGACGCCCCAGAGCGAAGCGCTCGCCAAGGCGCTCAAGAAGCGGGGCTTCAAGTTCTGTGGCCCAGTGATCGTGCACGCGTTCATGCAAGCCGTCGGCATGTTCAACGAGCACCTGGTGACGTGTCCCCGCCATCGGGCGTGTGCACGGCTTGCGCGGCGGTAGGCCGTCGGGAACCACGTCAACGACAGCGGGGCCGGCGCAAGGCCGACCCCGCGGGTCATATCACGGGAATGCCGCGAGTCACTTGCGTCGACGCGCACCGACGAGTCCGGCAACACCGAGCAGCGCCATCGCGCCCGGGGCGGGCACCGGGATGAAGATGTCGGTGTCCGACCAGTTTGCGCTGCTGATCGTCTGCGCGACATTGCGGTTGAGCAGATCCTGGAAGCTGTTGTAGACCGCGAAGCCACTCACGCTGCCGTTGGGGCCACCGGTGTTGGTGCGATAGAACTTGCCCTCGAAGGCGAAGAAACGATCGTTCCAGCCATAGGTCGTGCCGTAGGCGAAGTACTGGCCGTTCGTGTTGGTCAGGAAGTCCTGGAACGAGGTGTACTTGGTCACACCATTGTTGCCGCTCGAGCTGGTGCCGTTGCGGTAGAAGTTGCCCTGGCCGTCGGCCCACATGTCGTCTTCGCGGTCCCAGCCCGCCGTCGAGCCGTAGCCGGAGAAGTTGAACACTTCGCCGCCGGTGTTGGTGCGCAGGTTGCCGAGGATGTCGCTGGGCGAGCCGCTATAGCGGACGATCTGGCTGATGCGGCCCTGCGAGTTGTACAGGGTCTTGTAGAGATACGGAGTGGTCGTCTGCCCTTCGACGAAGTCGCCGAAGATCGACGTGTATCGCGCATCGTTGATGGAGGGTGAGATTGCAGCGGAGAGGCCGTTGCTCTGGTTGGCGCCGAGCGCAGCCACGCTGGCGTAGCCAGTCAGCGTCGTCGCAGATCCGGAGTTGTTGTTGGTGCGCCAGATGCCAGTGAGTGCCGCGTCAGCTGAGGCGGCCACGGCGAGCCCGAGGAGAGCTGCAGAGAAAAAACGCATGATGGACGAATCCTGGAGGGAAAGGACGCTTGGCGGGAACCGAAACGAACATCGAATCAGCCCTCAAAGCGACGGAAACGATACCTCGCGATGTGGTGTGCTCCAAATCGGTCCTTTCGGATTTCGGAGCATTGATCCGTTCTTCACGGATCAACCGTGCCTGATCCATGCCGCAGCGCCGCGCAGACCGACCCCGGAACGACGAAGCGGAAGGCGCTGGGGCGTTGTGCGACGGTGTGATGAGCGGGAGTGAAGGGATTTGAGGCCGGCGCAGCCGGCCCAGAAGCCCGCGCGGCCGCAGGCCGCAGCGGCGCGCAGCGCCGCGCAGACCGACCCCGAAACGACGAAGCGGAAGGCGCTGGGGCGTTGTGCGACGGTGTGATGAGCGGGAGTGAAGGGATTTGAGGCCGGCGCAGCCGGCCCAGAAGCCCGCGCGGCCGCAGGCCGCAGCGGCGCGCAGCGCCGCGCAGACCGACCCCGAAACGACGAAGCGGAAGGCGCTGGGGCCTTCCGCTTCGGAGTGAGGAGTCGGGCTGGCGGGATTTGAACCCACGACCTTTTGACCCCCAGTCAAACGCGCTAGCCAAGCTGCGCTACAGCCCGAGAGGGGGAGGAGTATAGCGGGATCCAAGTCGCGCCGAAACGCCACATAATGCTTCGATGCTGCGACGCATTCGCGCGTTCCTCGCCGAGCTCCAAGCCAGTTCCGCGCGCACATGGTCGGCTCGATGCCTGACCTGCAGCCGGGTCTTCCCGTTTCCGGGAATCCGGATCGGTGCGGCGGGTCGCCCAATCAAACTCCTTCGATGTCCGCAGTGCGCCCGATGGCGCATGTGCCGCGTCGAGCGCTGGGAGGACCTCAGGTAGAGTCCGTTTCCCATGCATCGCGCTTTGATTCTCGTTGCGACCCTCGCGGTCATTGGCTGCTCCAGCACCACCGAGCACGCATCCCAGCAACTCGAGGCCCAAGGCCCCGCCGTCGCACCAGCGCTCGAACCGCTTGCCTTCATGTCGGGCGCTTGGACCCAGCAGCAGGCCAACGGCGCCATGATCGAGGAACACTGGATGCCCCCGCGAGGCTCGGCCATGCTCGGTTCGTTCCGGCGCATCCTGGGCAATGGCGCGGTGCCCTTCTACGAGTTCACGCAGATCGTCGCGGAGAAGG
>JASGCG010000100.1 GCA_030054235.1 Bacteroidia bacterium | reverse complement strand
CTGGCGCCAGCGTCGATGTGCGGGCTGACGGCGGCAGCGCGCTCGATGCCGTGGCGCGTGCCATCGCGGACCAGCGACCGTACGACCTCGTCGTCTCCGACGTGCGCATGCCCGATCGCAACGGCTACGAGGTCTTCCGCGGCACGCGCGACATGAGCCCCGGCACGCCGGTCCTGCTCATGACGGGCTTCGGCTACGACCCGAACCACTCGATCGTGCGTTCGAGCCAGGAAGGCCTGCAGTGCTGCCTGTTCAAGCCGTTCCAGGCTGCGCAGTTGATCGATGAAGTGCGCAAGGCGCTCGTCAAGCCGGCGTGACCGCGCGCAGCACGCGTGGCAAGTCATCGCTGTCGCGCAGGACGACCGGGTCGAGGAAGCCACACGACCGTGCAAGGTCGACCGCCGCGCGCTCCTGGCTCGCCGCGATCTCGACGAGCAGCAACGCGCCGGGCCGCATGCGGGCCATCGCACCCTGCACGATCCGCTCGACGACATCGAGCCCATCCGCCCCGCCATGGAGCGCCGTGCGCGGCTCCCACTCCGCGACGTTGGGCGCAAGCTCGGCGAACTCGGCATCGCTGATGTAGGGCGGATTCGACACCACCAGGTCGAAGACACCATCTATGCGATCAAGTGCCGACCACGCATCGCCCACGCGGAACGAGCAGCGATCGGCCAGGCCGTGGCGCACGGCGTTGCGGCGAGCAAGCTCGATCGCTTCGGGCACGAGATCGGTGAGCACGAAGGCAGGCAGCGCATCCACATCGGACGACGACGCTCGGCCGACCGATGGCTCAGGCCTCGTCGCCTCCGCCCCATCGGACGCATCGGCGCCCTCGGCCTCCGGGAACTCGGGATGCATCGCACGCGCCAGCACGCGCCCCTTGCGCTGGCGGCCGCGCATGGCACGCAGGATGCTCAGCGCGATGCAGCCGGTCCCTGTGCCGAGATCGATCGCCGAACGCACGGAGCCGAGCGGCTGCTCGGCGATCCACGCCAACGCCGCATCGACGAGCGCCTCGGTCGAGGGCCGCGGGATGAGCGTGCAGGGAGCGACCTCGAAGTCGGCGGCGTGGAAGCCCCACGACCCGACGAGGAACTGCACGGGCTCATGACGGCCCGCACGCGCGACGAGCGCACGAAGCGTGGCGAGCTCGTCGGCCGTCCACGGCCGTTCAGGTTCCATGTAGAGCTTCATTCGCTCGCAGCCGGCGACGTGGGCCAGGAGCAGGTCCGCACACGCGGGCGCGCTCTCGATCCCCTTCTGCTGCAGGAATCCGCGCATCCAGTCGCGAAGGCCGCGGGTCGTCCATGACTCGGTCGCCATGAAGGGATCCTAGCGAGCCGGTCCCGATGCGCCGGGAATCGCTACCATTTCCGCCCCGACCGAGGCACCATGAGCATCGACCTGAACGCCATCGCAGCCAAGGCCACCGAGTGTGGCGTCTTCGCCAGCGTCACCCTGCACGGACACGATCTGGAGTGCGCGGCGCTCGAGGCGGCCGCCCCCGCGACCTACTCGCTCCATGCGCAGGGCGAGCAGGTCACCGTGCGGCTCCGCACGGCCGACCGTTGGCTGAGCGAGTCGATCGAGACCGACCTCCTGCACTACGGCGATGCGATCGAGGACCTCGTCGCCGAGGAACTCGTCGAGCTCGGTGGCGACGGCCAGGTGCCGAAGATCCGTCACTTCCGCAACGATGCGCGCGAGTACGTCTTCGAGAACGAGGTCCCGCAGGCCGACGACCGCAGCGCGCTGCTCTTCCTGCTCGCGTACGAGGCCGCCTTCCGGCAGCTCGGCGACATGGGCGGCGGCGACGAGGACGAGTGATGCCGGCACCGCGCGTGCTGATGCTCGGGTGGGAATTCCCGCCCTTCATCACCGGTGGCCTCGGCACCGCGTGCTACGGACTCACGAAGGCCCTGGATGCCGAAGGCGTGCCCGTCACCTTCGTCCTGCCCAAGAGCGTCGATCGATCGTTCGCCTCGCACGTGAACCTGCTCGCGCCGGAGGCCGGCGCACGCTTCGTGCGCCACGACCAGGTGGTGGCGGAGCAGGCAACCTCTCCCACATCGATGCCCGCGCCGAAGCAGCCTGCGCCGGCTCCAGCACCAACGACCGGGCCGACCATGGTCGACGAGGTGCACCTGCGCGAGTTCCTCCAGGCGCGCTTGCTCGAACTGCCGGTGATCGCCGATGCCCCGTACTCCGCGGCCCGCGCCGAGGCGGTGGCGCGCTGGATCCATGAGGTCGGCGCCGCGCCGGAGGTGCTCCGCACGCTGCGCATCCCCGCCGAAGGCGGCGCGTTGGTGCCGCTCACGGATTTCCTCGCGCCAAACGTCCCTGCACCCGCTCCGGCCGAGGCAGCTCCGATCGTGGGCGCCGCCGACTACAGCGGCGACCTCGTCGCCCAGAGCGAGCGCTACGCGCAATTCTGCGTGCAGGCCTCGCGCGGGCTCGAGTTCGACGTGATCCATGCGCACGACTGGCTGACCTACCCCGCGGGCATCGCGGTCGCCAGGCTGACGGGCAAGCCGCTCGTGGTGCATGTGCACGCGACCGAGTTCGACCGCAGCGGCGAGCACGTGAACCAGCTCGTCTACAACATCGAGCGCCGCGGCATGCACGCGGCCGCACGGGTGATCGCGGTGAGCATGCTCACCAAGAACCTCTGCACGAACCGCTACGGCGTGCCTGCAGAGAAGATCGACGTCGTCTACAACGGCGTGGACCTGGATCCGGCGCAGGCAGGCATCAAGCGCATCGAGCGACACGAGAAGATCGTGCTGTACTTCGGCCGGATCACGATGCAGAAGGGCCCGGAGTTCTTCGTCCGTGCGGCCAAGCGCGTGCTCGAAGTGATGGAGGACGTGCGGTTCGTGGTGGCCGGCAGCGGCGACCAGGCCCAGCGCATGATCGAGCTCGCGGCGCAGCTGGGCATAGGCGGGAAGATGACCTTCACGGGGTTCCTGCGCGGCCGCGACATCTCCCGCGTCTTCTCGATGGCGGACCTGTACGTCATGCCGAGCGTGAGCGAGCCCTTCGGCATCGCGCCGCTCGAGGCCATGGGGCACCGCGTGCCGGTCATCATCAGCCGCAACAGCGGCGTGAGCGAGATCCTGATGCACGCGCTGAAGGTCGACTTCTGGGATGTGGACGACATCGCCAACAAGGTCGTCGCGGTGCTGCGCCACCCCCCGCTGCAGCGGGCGCTCCAGGATCACGGCGAATTCGAGGTCCGCGGGATCGGCTGGGACGGGGCCGCACGCCAATGCGTGGCGAGCTACCGCCGCGCCATCACGACCGTGCGCCCTATGATCAAGGGCCCGCCGCACCCCTAGGACCTGCCACGACATGGGCTTCTTCACCAAGCGCCGTCCCACCCCCGCAGCACCAACCGCGAGCGCCCCATCGAGCGCCGCCGAGGCACGGATCCGCGAGCTCGGGGGGCAGTTCCTGGACCGTGCACGCCGCAACAAGGGCTCGCTCCTGAGCGCGGCGGTCTGGTCGAACAAGCTCATGGACTGGTCCATGAAGGACGAGGCCTTCAAGGTGCAGCTCTTCCGCTTCGTCGACTGCTACCCGACGCTGCGCACGCCCGAGGCCGTGCACGAGCACCTGGCCGACTACATGGCCCAGCCGGGCGTGAAGCCGCCGCCGGGCTTCGAGCTGGGCATGAAGGCCGGCGGGCTCTTCAAGGGGCTGATGAACTGGGGCATGGAGGGCCAGATCACCGCCATGGCCGGCAAGTTCATCGCCGGCACCGACGCACAGAGTGCGCTGCCCACGCTGCAGTCGCTGTGGAAGCAAGGGCTGGCCTTCAGCGTCGACCTGCTGGGCGAGGCCTGCGTCAGCGATGACGAGGCCACCGCGTACCGCGCCAAGTACCTCGACCTCGTCAACAACCTTCCGTCCACGGTCGCAGGCTGGGGCCACAATGCTCGGCTCGACAGCGATCACCTCGGCGCGATCCCCCGGACGAACGTGAGCATCAAGATCTCGTCGCTCTCTGCGCGCGTGGATCCGATCGATACCGAAGGCTCGATCCGCGGCCTGCTCGAGTCGCTCGACCCGATCCTGGCCGCTGCGGCGTCGAAGGGCGTCTTCGTGAACTTCGACATGGAGCAGTTCGCGCTCAAGGACCTGACGCTCGAGCTCTTCATGCGCGCGTGCGAGCGCCATGCGTTCCCTGCCGGGCTGGCCATGCAGGCGTACCTGCGCAGCGGGCAGGACGATGCCGCGCGCATCATCGACTGGAGCCGCCGCACGGGCCGTCAGGTCACGGTGCGGCTGGTCAAGGGGGCGTACTGGGACTATGAAACGATCCATGCCGAGCAGCAGGGCTGGGCGAGCCCGGTCTGGGGCGCCAAGCGCGACACCGATGCGAGCTTCGAACGCATGGCCGCGCAGTTCATCGCCAGCACCCCCGCGACCGCGGGCGAAGGCGGCGTGAAGCTCGCGCTCGGATCGCACAACGCACGCTCGATCGCTGCGGCCATGACGGCGCTGGAGCGTCGCGGCCTGCCGACGAGTGCGCTTGAGCTGCAGATGCTGCACGGCATGGCCGACGAGCTCAAGGCTGCGGCGGTCGATCTTGGCCTGCGCATCCGCGAGTACGTCCCGGTCGGCGAGCTCGTTCCGGGCATGGCGTACCTGGTGCGCCGCCTGCTCGAGAACACGAGCAACGAGAGCTGGCTCAAGGCCGGCTTCCTGGACAACGCGAGCGCCGACACCTTGCTGGCCGATCCTGCCCGGCCCGATCCGGTCAGTGCGACGGCACGGCTCGAGGCCGCACCCGAGCGCCACGCGCTCAGCGATGCGGTCGAGGGCGTGGGCGACGGACGGCCGTTCTACACCGAGCCCATGCGCGACTTCTCGCGCCAGGACGTCCGTGATCGGTTCGCGGCTGCGCTCACTGGCGCACGCGTGCCACCCGTGGCCAACGACGGCACCGTCGAGCAGGCGACCGCGATGGTCGAGGCTGCGCACCGGGCCTTCCCGGCCTGGCGCGATGCCGAGCACCGCTCGCGTGCAGCCGTGCTCGTGCGCGCCGCGCAGGCCATGCGCGAACGGCGCGATGAACTGAGCGCGATCATCATCCGCGAAAGCGGCAAGACCTGGCGCGAGGCCGATGCGGATGTCTGCGAGGCCATCGACTTCTGCGAGTTCTATGCCCGCGAGTCCTGCCGTCTCTTCGCCGCACAGCGCCTCGGGCGCTTCGTCGGCGAACTCGACGAGCAGTGGCACCAGCCGCGCGGGGTGGCCGTCGTGATCGCACCGTGGAACTTCCCGCTCGCGATCTGCTGCGGCATGGCCGTGGCCGCGCTCGTCACGGGCAACACGTGCGTCGTGAAGCCTGCCGAACAGACCCCGGGGATCGCCAAGCTGCTGTGCGACATCCTGTGGTCGGCCGGTGCGCCGCGTGAGGTGCTGCACTTCATCGCTGGCCAGGGCGAGACCGTCGGCGCCGCACTCGTGCGCCATCCCCGCACCGCGCTCGTTGCGTTCACCGGCTCGAAGGCCGTCGGCCTGGACATCGTGTCGGCCTGCGGCATGCCCGGCGACGGCTTCGTCAAGAAGGTCGTCTGCGAGATGGGCGGCAAGAACGCGATCATCGTCGACGCCAGCGCCGACCTCGACGAGGCCGTGCTTGGCGTGCGGCAATCGGCGTTCGGGTTCTGCGGCCAGAAGTGCTCGGCCTGCAGCCGAGTGATCGTGGTCGACTCGGCGCACGATGCGTTCCTGCACCGCCTGGTCGGCGCGACGCAGGCGCTGGTCGTGGGCGATCCAACCCTTCCCGGAACCGACATCGGACCGGTCATCGACGCCGATGCGGCACGAAAGATCGCGTCGTACGTGGAGTTGAGCCGCACCGAAGGCAAGCTCGAAACCCAGCTGCCGGTCCCGGCCGGCCTCGCCGAGCGCGTGGGCAAGCCGTACGTGGGACCGGCCATCATCAGCGGCATCGAGCCCCATCACCGGCTCGCCCGCGAGGAGATCTTCGGGCCGGTGCTCGCCGTGATGCGCGCACGCGACTTCGATCACGCGCTCGAACTGGCCAACCAGGGCGAATACAAGCTCACGGGCGGCGTCTACAGCCGAAAGCCCGCCAACCTCGTGCGCGCACGGCGTGAGTTCCGCGTGGGCAACCTGTACTTGAATCGCGGGATCACCGGCGCGCTCGTGGGGCGCCAGCCGTTCGGCGGGTTCGGCATGAGCGGGCTGGGCAGCAAGGCCGGCGGCCGCGAGTACCTGCTGCACTTCGTGGAACCGCGGTGCGTGTGCGAGAACACGATGCGCCGCGGCTTCGCGCCCGGGCTTGAGTGATTGCGTGACCTGAACCGCTACCCCGACCCGGCGTAGTCAACCAGCGCGCCGCTCGTGCGATCGAGCTGGCGGTACTGCACGGCCTCGAGCACGTGCTCGGGCTC
>JASGCG010000099.1 GCA_030054235.1 Bacteroidia bacterium | reverse complement strand
CATCTCGCTCGCGGGTCGCATCATCGCGGCATTCCCCGAGTGCCTGCGGCCCGAGCAGCGGCAGGCCGATGACCTGGCCGAACTCGGCAAGACCTGCCTCACGCCCGAAGCGAACCTGATCAAGCTTCCCAACATCTCGGCAAGCGTGCCGCAGCTGAAGGCGGCGATCAAGGAACTGCAGTCGCAGGGCTACGCGCTGCCGGACTACGTCGATGAACCCACGACCGATGCCCAGAAGGACGCCAAGGCGCGCTACGACCGAATCAAGGGCAGCGCCGTCAATCCCGTGATTCGCGAGGGCAACAGCGATCGCCGCGCACCGCGCAGCGTGAAGGACTACGCCCGTGCCAATCCGCACAAGATGGGCGCGTGGAGCTCAGACAGCAAGGCGCATGTCGCCAGCATGTCGGGTGGCGACTTCTTCGGCAACGAACGATCCGTGACCGTGCCCGCCGCCACGACCGCGCGCATCGAGTTCGTCGGTGCCGATGGCTCGGCGAAGGTCATGAAGGACGGCATCAAGCTCGGTGCCGGTGACATCATCGATGGCACCTTCATCAGCAAGGCCGCGCTCGTCCGCTTCCTCGAGGAACAGGTCGCCGATGCGCGTGCGCACGGCACGCTCTTCAGCATCCACATGAAAGCGACCATGATGAAGGTCTCCGACCCGATCATCTTCGGCCATGCGGTGAAGGCGTTCTTCAAGCCCGTCTTCGCCAAGCATGCCGCTGCGCTCGCCAAGGTTGGCGTAGACGTGAACAACGGCTTCGGCGACCTCGTGGCCAAGATCGCCGGGTTGCCGGATGCCGAGCGCGCCGCGATCGAGGCCGACATCCAGGCGGTCTTCGATGGTGGCCCCGCGATCGCGATGGTCGACTCGGACAAGGGCATCACCAACCTTCACGTGCCGAGCGATGTCATCATCGACGCGAGCATGCCCGCGATGATCCGCGAGGGCGGCCGCATGTGGAATGCGCAGGGCAAGACCCAGGATGCCAAGTGCGTGATCCCGGACCGCGCCTACGCCGGTGTGTACGAGGCGGTCTTCGAGGACTGCAAGGCGCACGGCGCGTACGACCCGAAGACGATGGGCAGCGTGCCCAACGTTGGCCTGATGGCGCAGAAGGCCGAGGAGTACGGCAGCCACGACAAGACCTTCGAGCTCAAGGCTGCCGGCACCATGCGCGTGGTCGACGCCTCGGGAGCGGTGCTCATGCAGCACGCGGTCGAGCCCGGCGACATCTGGCGCGCCTGCGTGACGACGGACGCCGCGATCAAGGACTGGGTCAAGCTTGCCGTCACGCGCGCCCGCGCGAGCGGCTTGCCGGCGGTCTTCTGGCTCGATGCCAAGCGCCCGCACGATGCCGAGCTCATCCGCAAGGTGCAGGCGTACCTGCCGCTGCACGATACGAAGGGCCTGGAGTTCCACACGCTCGATCCCAAGTCGGCCTGCGCGTTCAGCCTCAAGCGCATTCGCCAGGGCTTGGACACCATCAGCTGCACCGGCAACGTGCTGCGCGACTACCTGACGGACCTCTTCCCGATCCTCGAGCTTGGCACGAGCGCGAAGATGCTCTCGATCGTGCCGCTGATGGCGGGCGGTGGCCTGTTCGAGACCGGCGCTGGCGGCACCGCGCCGCGCCACATCCAGCAGTTCCTGCAGGAGAACAGCCTGCGCTGGGATTCGCTGGGCGAATTCATGGCGCTCGGGGCGAGCCTCGAACACATGGCGCTGGTCACCGGCAGCACCCGCGCCAAGGCGATGGCCGAGGCGATGGACTGGGCTGTCGGCCAGTACTTGGTCAACAACAAGGCGCCGCAGCGCAAGGTCGGCGACCTCGACAATCGAGGCAGCCACTTCTACGTCGCGCTCTACTGGGCGCAGGCGCTCGCGAAGCAGACGACCGATCCTGCGCTGGCGAAGACGTTCGCCGGTCTCGCTGCAGACCTGACCGCGAATGAAGCGACGATCGTCGGCGAACTCAACGCTGCGCAGGGCACGCCGGTCGACATCGGCGGCTACTTCCACCCCGATTGCGCCAAGGCCGACGCGGCGCTGCGGCCGAGCAAGACGCTGAACGCGATCCTCAAGGGCCAGGCGGTCGCCGCGCTGACCTGAGCCCGTGGCGCCAGAGTCACCAGTCGCCGCGATCGAGCGCCTGCTCCGAGAGGGGCGAGCGCTCGATGCGTTGGCGGTGGCCGAGCCGCTCGCTGCAAAGAACCCGCGCATGCTGCAGGCATGGCTGGGCGTGGCGCGCGCGAAGCTCCACTTGGGCTGGATCGCCGAAGCCGATGAGGCACTGGAACGGCTCGATGCGTTCGCGGCGGCCGACCCGCAGGTTGCGCTGCTGCGTGGGATCGTGCACCAGCGGCTCGGGCGCATCGACCAGGCTGCCGATCGCTTGCGCGCGGTGGCGACCGGCCGCTCGCTGCAGGCCGTCGAAGCCAGCGTCGCGCTTGGTGAGCTCTTCTGGTTCGCGCATCGGCACGATGAACTGCGGGCGTGGCTCGCCTCGGCGGGCCCGGCGTGGGCACACGATCCTCGTGCGGCGCTTCTGCATGCTCGATTGCTTGGACGCAGCGACGCCGCCGCTGCAGTCGATGCTCTGCGTGCGCTGTGCGTGCCGGAACATGCACCGCCGGTCCGGCGCGCCGCAGGCTTCGAGGCCGTGGGCCTGCTTGATCGACTCGGGCGTTACCGCGAGGCGTACGACCTGGCGTTGGCCATGCATGCCGACACGACAGCCCCCTTCGATCTCGATGGTTTGCTGATGGAGACTGGTCGGGTCGCCCAGGCCGTCGTGCGCGGTGAGCGGTTCCCTCCCTCACGGGTCGAACCCGTCGAGGGGATCTGCCTGGTCGCGGGGTTGCCCCGGTCGGGCACCACGCTGCTCGAGCAGATGCTCGACCGGCATCCATCGATCAGCGGGATCGGCGAGTACGACGGCGTGGATCGGCTTGGGTTCGACTTGCAATCGACGGGGCAGTGGCCACGCGGGCTGGGCATGCTGCGTGCCGAGGTCGTGCGACCGATCCGGAATCGCTACGTGCATGGCGCGCGTCGGCTGGCTCGGCCCGGCGCACCATGGTGCTTCGACAAGACGCTGCGCGCCTGGCGATGGATGCCTGCGCTCGCGTGCGCGCTGCCGGGCGCTCGGTTCATCCACCTGCAGCGCGATCCGCGCGACATGGCGATCAGCATCCTGCTCTCGTACTTCCATCCCATCAACGATGGCTGGACCGCTTCGCTCGAGTCGATCCGTCGCGTGGTCGAGATCGAGCGCGCACTCCTGCCTGCCGCGCTCGAAGCGGGCGGGTTCGCGCATGAGTCCATCGTGTACGAGCGATTGGTGGCGGATCCTGCGGAGCACGCCGGGCGCTGCTTGCGATTGCTCGGGCTCGAGGTCGATGCAGCCGTGCTCGCGCCGCAGGAGAACCGCCGCGCGGTCTTCACGCTGAGCCACGAACAGGTCAGGCGGCCGATCAACACGTCATCGATCGGCCGCTGGAAGAACTACGCCTTTGCCTTCGACGGCTCGTGGGATGCGCTGGCTGCAGCGCACGAGCGTGCCATCACAGGGTGAGCCTGGCTTGGCGTCCATGGGCTGAAGCCCTTGGCATGCCGATCAGCCGCCCGTACCCGCCGCCGCACCGCGCTGCTTGGCCACGCGCTCGACCTGGTCGAGGTAGGACTGGATGTTCTCGCGCGGCTTGACCTGCTGCGCAGCACGCAGCAGGGGGAGCGCCTCGGCGTACTTGCCTTGGCTCACGAGCAGCTGCGCGTGGCGCACCTTCGCATCGGCCTCGAACTTCTCGATCTTCGCGGCAGCCTCGTAGTTGAAGACTGCGCGATCCGGATCGCCCGTCCGCTGGTGGTACTGGCCAAGCAGGATGAGCGCCTCGCCGTCCATGGGATCAAGCGCGACGATCTCGGCGAGCACCTTGGCTTCCTCCTCGCCGGCGCCCTTGGCCACGGCCAGGCGCGAGCGGAGCTTGAGCAGGTCCTTACGCTCGTTTGCGGAGAGGTCGTTGCCGTAGATCCGCTCCATGGCCGAGATGAGCGACTCGCTCTCGTCGTTCGCCTGGCGCGCGATGAGCACGCGGCACGCGCGGATGCCTCGCTCGGCTGGGCCGCGCGGCGTCATCTCCATGGCTCGGCTGTAGCAGCGCACCGCATCGGCGTAGAGCCCCTCGTTCACGTAGATGTCGCCGCACATGTTGAGGGTCTCGATCGTGGGCTTGCCCAGGCGATCGACGATCTCGTAGTTCTGCGCGGCCTTCATCGCCTGGTTGCTGCCGAGGTAGGCGTTGGCCTGAAGCATCCACAGATCGATGGCTTCCGGGTTCTGGGCGATCAGGTCGCCGGTGAGCGTGATCGCGTCGGGGTAGCGGCCTTGCTTGAAGAAGGCGCGCGCCAGGCCGAGCTTCCAGTCCTTGGTCTTCGGATCGAGCAGGATCGCCTGGCGGTAGGCAGATTCCGCACCGAGCGGGTTGTCGGTGTTGCCGTAGCAGTAGCCGAGCAGGCCGAAGGTGACCGAGTCCTCGCCACCGAGCTCGACGACCTTCTGCATGGCCTCGATCGCCTGCGGGAACTCCGACTTGCGCACATGGATCATCCCCAGGTTCTTCCACGCGCGGCGGAACTTGGGGAACTTCTCGACCGTGCGGCGGTACATCGTGGCGGCGTCGTCGAGCTGCTCGCGCTGGAAGAACACGTTGCCGAGCGTAAAGTCGAACGCGGGGTTGCTCGTGTCGGTCAGGTTGGGGCGCAGGAGCGCGAGCGCCTCGTCCCACTTCTCCGCGGCGATCGCCTGGAGGATGCCGACCATCGCCATCTTCTCGGGATCGGTGAGCCCGCCCGGCTCGATGTCGGTCTCGGCTTGGTAGCTCTGCACCAGGTTCCACTGCCAGCGCACGTCCTTCATGAGCTGCGCGAGTTCAGGCGGGATCGGCGGCGACTGCGGCGAGAGCGCCGGCGGCTCGTACGCGATCGGCGCAGGTGGTTCGGCAGGCATCGCGGGCTGCGCGCTGGCGGCGGGGGCCTGCTCGGCGGGGGCAGCCGTCGCCGCGGGCTTCGTCGTCGTGGCCTCGGTGGCGGCGGGCTGTTCGGGGGCCTGCGCGAGCGCAGCAGCGAGCGTGATGGTCGTGATGGTGAACATGGGGGTCATCTCCGGTCGGTCACTTCTTCTTGGGGAACGTGATGGGAGCCATCATGCGGAAGCGCACGGACTCGCCGTTGCGCTTGCCGGGCTCGAACTTCCAGCTCTTGACGCAGTTGATCGCCACCTGGTCGAACGCCGAGTTGTTGCTGCGGCGGACCTTGGGTTCTTCGACGCGGCCCTGTTGGTTCACGACGAAGATCACCTGCACGGTGACGTTGTCGGACTGCAGCTTCTTCAGCGCCGCCGGAACCACGGGGCTCGACTGCGCGATCACGCGCGGCTTCTGGTCGAGGTCGCCCACGCTGAAGAGTCCGTCGGCTTCCTCGGTGGTCTCGGAGGCTTGCTTGATCGCCGTACCGAGGTTCACGGTGAAGTCGCCGCCGAACCCGCCTGCACCACCGGTGCCGGGATTCAGCGCGAGTTCGAGTTGCGACAGGTCGAGCGGCGGCGCCTCGTCGGCCAGCTTCGGCGGCTCCTGTTCCGGCGGCTGTTCCTCGGGCTTCTCCTCTTCCTGCTCGATCTCCCTCGGCGGCGGTGGCGGCGCGATGGTGTCGGCGTCCTGAACCTGCAATTCCTCGGTGGGTGTGCTGGTGATCGATTCGAGCACCGGCAGCAGCATGAAGATGCCCAGGCCCAGCGCCAAGCCGCCGATCGTGGCGAGCGTGCGCCGGGAGCCCGTGGCGATCATGGAGAGTGCGCGCGACATGGTCAGCCCTTCCTCGTCGCCACGCTGACCTTGTTGGCACCGGCGGCCTTGGCTTCGTCGATTACGCGGATCAGCACGCCCGAGGGCGCACCCGTGTCGGCCTGGATGATGACCGGCAGGTTGTCCTTGGCAATCATGCGGCGCACGAGCGTCTGCACGCCGTTCACGCCGATCTCACGCCCGCCGTAGACGACCTCGCCATCGGGGGTCAGCGCGATGAAGATGCTGTTCTTCTCGAGCACCTTCGCCGAGGCGGCGAACGGCTTGTTCACCTTCACGCCCGGCTCCTCGATGAAGGTTGTCGTGACGATGAAGAAGATGAGGAGGATGAAGACGCAGTCGAGCATCGAGCTCATGTCGATGCCCGGTTCGCCGCCGCCTGAGTTGGAGTCTCGGAACTTGCCCATGTGCGCCTCAGGAGTTCTTGCTCGCCAGGTTGACCTTGGCCGCGCCGGCGGCGCGCGCCTCGCCCATCACCTGCACGACGACACCCGCCGGGGCCTCGCCCGCGGCCCGCGGGACGGCCCGCGCCACAGCCCGAGCGAGCCCCCCAAGCACGAACCCGCCCCCCCCGCCCACCCCCACC
>JASGCG010000098.1 GCA_030054235.1 Bacteroidia bacterium | reverse complement strand
CATCCTGCTCAGCGAGATCCTGTCCGACGGCATGCCGTTCTACAACTGCGTGCTCG
The DNA here is from genome assembly GCA_030054235.1 of Bacteroidia bacterium. Lineage (GTDB taxonomy): Bacteria > Planctomycetota > Phycisphaerae > Phycisphaerales > SM1A02 > SYIB01. Next base: position 6,403 of record JASGCG010000098.1, on the reverse strand, counting down.
GCAAGAAGGGCGCAGCGCGCGTCATCGATGACACCTTCGCCCGCCTGGGCAAGGCCGCCACGATCAAGCTGCTCGACGACCTGAAGGAGATCGGCTTCAAGACGAGCACCCGCTCGGGCCTGTCGTTCGCCATCAGCGACCTGCGCATCCCCAACGACAAGGACAAGCTCATCGCCGCCACGCAGAAGAAGGCCGAGGCGGCCATGCGCAAGTACGAGGACGGCAACATCACCGACGAGGAGCGCCGCAACGAGGTGCTCGACCAGTGGGCGAAGTGCCGCGACCAGCTCTCGGGCATGCTCATCGACACGCTGAAGCAGGACCGTCGCGAGCCGGGCACCGGCCGCGAGACCCCGATCCTCGGCAAGGACGAGAAGCCCGCAGCCAGCGACAAGGGCAAGCGCTACCTGAACCCCGTGTACCTCTTCATGGACTCGGGCGCACGTGGCAACAAGAGCCAGATGCAGCAGCTCGCCGGCATGCGCGGCCTCATGGCCAAGCCGAGCGGTGAGATCATCGAGACGCCCATCAAGAGCAACTTCCGCGAAGGCCTGAAGGTGCTCGAGTACTTCAGCTCGACCCACGGCACCCGCAAGGGTCTCGCCGACACCGCGCTCAAGACGGCCGACTCCGGCTACCTCACGCGCAAGCTGTGCGACGTGGCGCAGAGCGTGGTGGTGCTCGAGCACGACTGCGGCACCAACCGCGGCGTGCGCAAGGCACCGGTGTACAAGGGCGACGAGGTCGACGTGCCGCTGCGCGAGCTCATCAAGGGCCGCACCGCGTGCGAGTCGGTCATGGACCCCCGCACCGACAAGGTGATCGTCAAGAAGGGCCAGCTCATCACCCCGGCGATCGCCGTGGAGATCGAGGAACTCGGCGTGCCCGCGCTCATGGTGCGCAGCCCGCTCACCTGCGAGACGCCCCGCGGCGTCTGCGCCAAGTGCTACGGCATGGACATGAGCAACGGCAAGATCGTCGAGGAAGGCCTCGCGGTCGGCATCATCGCCGCGCAGTCCATCGGCGAGCCCGGCACGCAGCTCACGATGCGCACGTTCCACACGGGCGGCATCGCGTTCACCAGCTCGACCGAAGCCAACTGGAAGGCCACCTTCGCCGGCACCATCGAGGCGCGTGACTGCAACGAGGTCGAGTTCGAGGGCCGCCTGGTGGTCCTCCGCAAGACCGGTGTCGTCGCGATCGTCGATGCCAAGGGCCGCGAGCTCGACCACTTCAAGGTGCCCTACGGCGCCACGATGTCGGTCCGCAACGGTGCGGCCGTCAAGAAGGGCGACCTCGTGCTCGAGTGGGACCCCCACTCCACCCCCATCCTCGCCGAGAAGTCCGGCGTGGTGCGGTTCCGCGACGTGGCCGAAGGCGAGACGATCCGCGTCGAGGGCAAGGGTGCCAAGCGCGAAGTCATCGTCGTCGAGCACACCGGCGACAAGCACCCGCGCGTCACCATCGAAGATGCCCAGGGCCACGTGCTTGACCTGCACCACCTTCCGGCCAAGAGCCGCATCGTGGTCGAGGATGGCCAGGCCGTCACCGCCGGCGCCGCGCTCGCCATCCAGTCGAAGGGCGAGGAACGCCGCAGCGCCGACATCGTCGGTGGTCTGCCCCGCGTCACGGAGATCTTCGAGGCACGTCTTCCGCGCGACCCCGCCGTCATGGCGCGCGTCGCTGGTCGCGTCGAGCTCCTGCCGAACGAGCGCAAGGGCAAGATGACCATCCGCCTCCACGTCGAGGGCGCGAAGGACATGCACGAAGACCACCACGCCCTGCAGGGCAAGCGCCTGCTCGTCCACACGGGCGACGTGGTCGAGGCCGGTCAGCCCCTGACCGACGGCGCACGCACGCCCGCCGAGATCCTGGCGATCAACGGCGAGGAAGCCCTCTACCAGTACATGCTGGACGAGATCCAGAACGTGTACCGCGCACAGGGCGTGCCCATCGCCGACAAGCACATCGAGGTCATCCTCCGCCAGATGCTCTCGAAGGTGCGCGTGGCCGATCCGGGCGACAGCGACCTGCTGCCCAACGACGTCATCGAGCGCTATCGCCATGCGCAGGTCAACAACGACCTCGCCGGCTCGCTCAAGGTGGTCGATGCGGGCGGCACGCTGCTCGTCAACGGAAAGGTCTATCCCAAGGACGAGATCAAGGAAGCCAACGCCACCGCCGAAGAGGCCGGTCGCGAGCCTGCCAAGACCGTCAAGACCAAGCCCGCCCGTGTGCGCACGCTGCTCCTGGGCATCACCAAGGCAAGCCTCCAGAGCGAGTCGTTCCTGTCGGGCGCGAGCTTCCAAGAGACGACCAAGGTGCTCACCGAGGCCGCGCTCAAGGGTGCGGTCGACACGCTCCAGGGTCTCAAGGAGAACGTGCTGCTGGGTCACCTGATCCCGGCAGGCACGGGCTTCGAGCCCTACGCCACGCTGCGCATCCGCAAGCTCGTCGATGAGCCTGCGGGCAGCGAGTCGAGTGACTACGGCTACCTGGCCGGCGCCACCGACGAGGCTGAGCTGCACGGCGCCGAGCGTCCGGGCGAAAGCCCCACGATCAGCGACCTGTCGGCCTTCACCCCGCAGGAGCAGTACGTGGCGGATGGTGGCGAGTCCACCGAAGCAGCGAGCGACGACGGCGAGTGAGCCGCTCGACACGATCGCCGCGGGCGATCGAACCCAGCATGACCTCAGGCCCCGGCACGCGCCGGGGCCTTTCTCTTGGGCGGTGCGGGGCTAGACTCGCCGCATGGCCGAGGAGTGGTACAAGGACGGGCTTCGCTTCGAGTGCACGATGTGCGGCAACTGCTGCACCGGTGGCGAGGGTGCCGTGTGGTTCACCGACGACGAAGGCAAGGCGATGGCCGCCGAGCTTGGCATCCCGCACGAGGACTTCCTCGCGCGCTTCACCCGGCTCGTGCGCGACCGACGCAGCCTGACCGAGCACTCGACGCCGCACGGCATGGACTGCACGTTCCTCGACCGCGAGACGATGCCGGGCAAGGCCCTGTGCAAGGTCTATCGCTCTCGACCGAGCCAGTGCCGCACCTGGCCGTTCTGGCCCGACAACCTCGAGAGCCGCCGGGCGTGGGTCATGGCCAAGAAGCACGCTCCGTGTCCGGGCATGGACCAGGGCAAACTCGTGCCGATCGAGCAGATCAGGATCCAGCGGGATCTTGACCTGCGCGACAACGGCGACGCACCATGGTGATCGATCCTGCCGTGATCGCCGGTTGGCGTGCAGCGGCGGCATCCATTGATGCACAGTCCACGATCGCGCGGCTCCACGACGAGATCGCCGCGGAGGTGCGCGTGCAGCGACCGCTCTGCGTGAGCAGCGGTCGGTGCTGCGGCTTCGAGGCGCACGGCCATCAGCTCTACCTCACGGGGCTCGAGACTGCGTGGACATGGTCGAGGCTCGCGCGACGTCCCTCCGCGTCCGAGGTCGATGCTGCACTGGCCGCAGGCACCTGCCCATTCCTCTCGGGTGGCTGCAGCGTGCACGCGGTCCGCCCGCCTGGCTGCCGCATCTACTTCTGCGACCGCGATCCCGCGGGCTGGCAATCCGCGCTGGCCGAGCGCTGCCACCACGAGATCCGATCGCTGCACGATCGGCTGGGCGCTCCCTATCGCTACGCGGAATGGCGCTCGCTCCTGGCGGCCTTCGCGGCCGCCGAAGCCGCTTCGTGATTCCGCCGCGCGCCCCTACCATCGCACCATGGACACCTACCGCATCCGGACCGATCTTGAACGCGCGAAGGTCGGTTCGTACGCGCTGCCGCTCGGTCTTGAGCCGGTCGACCTGCCCGAGCCCACGCAGGGATACGTGGTGAACATGAACATCGCCGAGGGCGAGGAACCCGACACCTACGCCTTCCATGTGGTGGTCAGCCACGATCGCCTGAAGCCGCTGATCCAAGATGCCTTCGACCTGATGCCCGAGATGGTGATGCCGATCGTCGAAGTCGGTTCGCGCGATGCGTATCGCAACCTCGACGTCTACCTCGGCCGCAAGGAACTGCCCTTCGACGAGTTTGAGGCCGTCTGGAAGGAATACGAGCCCATCATCTACGAGGACGCCTCGATCGGCGTCGGCTGCAACGCCGAAGAACCGTTCGTCGAGGTCTTCATGGACTCGTGGAAGGGATTGTGCATCACGGTGCCGGTGTCGATGCGCCGCCAGGTCCAGCGCCTGCTGCACCGCCACGGGCTGCGTGAGGTGCAGGAGACGTGGCCCGAATCGCTTGAGCGGGCCACCGAGCCGCCCACCAAGCCACGCGAAGTGCTGGCGCTCGACGACCTCAAGTGCCCCGACCTCGATGACATCCTGATGCAGCTGCGCGATGCGCTCGATCTGGAGCTCAACATCGATCCGGGCGCCAACCTCGACGAGGGCGGGCGCGAGCTCGGCATGACGCTCTGGTTCGCGACCGTGCTGGCTGGTCGCATCGGCCACCGCGACAAGGGTGCGTACGTCTCGCTGTGGGCCACCGCAGGCTCGATGACCGAGCTCGAGGACCTGGCCGTCCGCGAGGTCGAGAAGCTCCAGGGCTACACGTTCGATGGCTTCTACACCTGCGACCGCGTGGCCTACGACGACCGGCCCGATGAACTCGGTGACCTCCCGCCGCGGCGGCTGATGGCGCAGGTCCATCAGGTCAACGTCGACGAATGGTGAGCGCTCAGTGCGCCGGCGCAGCGACAGGCTGCGTGCGCAGCGTCACCCCTCGCCGAGGTAGGCGCGGCGGATGCGATCGTCGCCGAGCAGTTCCGCGCCGGAACCCGTGAAGGTGGTGCGGCCCGTCTCCAGCACGTAGGCGCGGTGCGAGAGCTTCAGGGCCGCCCGGGCATTCTGCTCGACCAGCAGCACCGTGAGGCCATTGCGATTCAGTTCCTTGACCGCCTCGAAAATGCGTGCCACGAGCAGCGGCGCGATGCCCATGCTCGGCTCGTCCATCATCAGGAGCCGTGGGCGGCTCATCAGCGCACGGCCGATGGCGAGCATCTGCTGCTCGCCGCCCGAGAGCGTGCCCGCCAGCTGGCTCGCGCGATCAGCCAGGACCGGGAACAGCTCATGCACCCGGGCCAGGTCAGGACCGAGGTCGTCGCTGCGCAGGTAGCCCCCCATCTCGAGGTTCTCGCGCACGGTGAGCCGCGGGAAGACGCGACGCCCTTCAGGGACCTGCGCCATGCCGTCGGCGACGATGCGGTCGGCACGCTCGCCATCGATGCGTCGGCCCTCGAACTCGACCGTGCCGGCGGTGGCGCGCACGATCCCGGAGATCGCCATGAGCGTGGTGCTCTTGCCGGCACCGTTGGCGCCGATGAGCGAGACGATCTCGCCGACGCGGACCTCCAGGCTGACCTCACGAAGCGCCTCGATGGCGCCGTAGCGCGCAGCGAGTCCGTGCACGCGCAGCATGATCGGCGATGCCGTCGCCGCGCCCGTCGGGCCCGCACTCATCCTTCACCCTCCGTCCCGAGGTAGGCCTCGATGCACCGGCGGTCGGCGCGGATCTCGGCCGGCGTGCCCTGACCGATGAGCTTGCCGTACTGCAGCACGACGATGCGATCGCTGATGCCCATGACGAGCTTCATGTGGTGCTCGATGAGGATGACCGTGACGCCGCGATCACGCACGCGGCGGATGAGTTCCATGAGCTCGACCACCTCGGATGGATTCATGCCGGCAGCCGGCTCATCAAGCAGCAGCACGGCAGGCTTGCTCGCCAAGGCTCGCGCGATCTCCAGCCGTCGACGGTGGCCGTAGGGCAGGCTGCCCGCGGCCTCGTGCGCACGCTCGGACAGGCCGACGAACTCCAGCAGTTCCAGTGCTTCACGCTCGGTCCATGTGCGTTCGCGCGAGAACGAAGGCAGCCGAAGCAGGTTGGTCCAGAAGCCACTCCGCATGCGGCTGTCCATGCCCACAAGCACGTTCTCGACCAGGCTGAGGTCCGTGAAGAGCCGGATGTTCTGGAAGGTGCGCGCGAGGCCCGCGCGCGCAATGAGATCGGGCGTGCGGCGCGAACGCTGCCAGAGCGCCACCACGGTCCCTGCCCCGACTCCCGCGCCGAGGATCGCAGGAAGCACACCCCACGCGAACGGGACCGCTCGGGCGGCATCGAGCGCATCACCCGCGGCCTTCCCCCAAGGGAAGGGCTGGTTGAGCACGTAGTTGGCCGCGATGCCGACCGACCACAGCTCCTGGATGTTGATGGCGATGAACGCGCTCAGACCCGCAAGGATCGCCACGACCGCCGCACGCAGGCCGAGCCTCGCATCGGGTTCCAGCCGAACCGGGGAGCCCCGGAAGCGCACGGACCCTTCGGTGGGCTCATAGACACCCGTGATGGCGTTGAAGAGCGTGGTCTTGCCCGCGCCGTTGGGACCGAGCAGCCCGA
>JASGCG010000097.1 GCA_030054235.1 Bacteroidia bacterium | reverse complement strand
CGATGGGGGCCAAGTCAGCATGCACTCAGCCGAACTCGCGTGGAAGGTTGTGGGCACCCAGCAACCGATCTTTGGCATCGGCACCTTCACGCTCCCGGCCCCCGGCGCCATGGCATTGCTGCTCGCTGGCGGCATCGCCAGCCGTCGCCGCGCCTGAGCCAGACTCCGGTCAGCAGCACTCGATCACCACCGCGCGGGGCGCGCTCAACGCCCCGCGCGGAGGTGTCGTGCCATCAGCATCGAGAGTTCAAGCGCTTGCTCGGCGTTGAGCCGTGGATCCACCGCGCTGCGGTACGCACGCGCGAGATCGGCATCGCTCAGGCCGCGCGAGCCGCCGGTGCACTCGGTGACATCGTCGCCGGTGACCTCGATGTGCACGCCGCCCAGGTGCGTGCCGCACGATGCATGGACCTCGAAGGCACGCTCGAGCTCCAGCATCACCTTGGCGAAGGCACGCGTCTTGACGGGGCGCCCCGCGCCGGCACCGTCGGTGGGGACCACCGTCTCGGTGTTGCCGTGCATGGGATCGCAGATCCAGAGTCCGGGCCATCCCGCTGCCCGCACCGCGCGCAGCACGGGCGGGAGCCCCTCTGCGATGCGGTCGGCGCCGAACCGATGGATGAGCGTGACGCGCCCGGGCTCGCGATGCGGATCGATCGCCTCGAGCGTGCGCACGAGCGCCGCGGGCTCGGTCGCCGGCCCCACCTTGATCCCGATCGGGTTCGAAAGCCCCCGTGCGTACTCGACGTGCGCACCATCGGGCGATGCCGTGCGCATGCCGATCCAGGGCAAGTGCGTGCTGAGGTTGAACCAGCCGTCGCGCCGAGGGACCTGCCGCGTGAGCGCCTGCTCGTAGGGCAGGACGAGCGCCTCATGGCTCGTGAAGAAGTCCACGCGCGTGAGCGCAGGATGGTCCTCGCCGGTGAGCGTGCGCGCGAAGTCGAGGCTCGCGCGGATCTCGTTCACGATGCGCTCGTACTCATCCCGCGACGGACTCGCGTGCGCGAAGGACAGGTCCCACTGCTCGGGATGGTGGATGTCGGCGAAGCCGCCGTCGACGAGCGCGCGCACGAAGTTGAGCGTGAGCGCCGCGCGTTCGTAGCCGCGCAGCAGGAGTTCGGGGTCGGGCCGGCGCGCTGCGGCGCTGAACTCGCTGCGATTCACGTTGTCGCCGCGGTAGGCCGGCAACGAGACGCCGTCGCGCACTTCAGCATCGGCCGAGCGCGGCTTGGCGTACTGGCCGGCCAGGCGCGCCAGCCGCACCACACGCCGTCCCGAGCCGTGCACGAGCACCAGGCTCATCTGCAGCAGGATCTTGAGCTGTGCCGTGATGGCATCGGGCCTGCACTGCGCGAAGCTCTCGGCACAGTCCCCCGCCTGCAGCACGAAGGCCTCGCCGCGTGCTGCCGCGGCGAGCTGCTGCTTGAGCGCGAGCACCTCGCCGCTGGTGACCAAAGGCGGCAACGCGGCAAGCTCGGCGAGCACGGCCTCGAGCGCTGCGCAATCGTCATACGAAGGCTGCTGCGCCGCCGACTTGGCCATCCACGATGAAGGAGTCCATGCAGTCATGAATGCGGGCGACAGGACTTGAACCTGCACGGGTGTTACCCCACGGGAACCTAAATCCCGTGCGTCTGCCAATTCCGCCACGCCCGCGGCGTTCGTAGCATCCTAAGCCAGCGGCAGCGGCCGCATCGATGCCATGCGACGCTTCTTCGCCATCTCCCTGATGCCCCTGCTCGCGCGGCTGCTGCTGGCGCTCGCGCTCGCACCGGCGGGCTACCGCGACGCCTTCGGCGTGCGCGTCTTCACGCCGAAGGAAACGGCCCGGCTCGTCGAGCTCGGCTACGACATCGGCCAGGAGGGCGTGGTCCCGGGCACGACCGTCGACCCGGAGTCGCTCGATCCCTTGCAGGCGCCGCGCTGGCTCGGCAAGGCGCTTGACCTGCACGCCCTGAAGGTGGTGCCCGAACCCCTGCAGGTTGCGCTGTGGGAGTCGGTGGCGCGACTGGTCGCGGGCACGCTGCTCTTGATCGGTTTCCTCAGCCGGCTGTGGGCCGCCGCGATGCTCGCCGCCATCGGCACGCAGTTCGCGCTCGGCCCTGCGCGAGCGATGGCCGAGAGCCTCTTCTACAGCCTCGAGCCCGGCGAATACCAGGCTGGATTCGTCTCACTCGCGCTCTGCACGCTGGCCTTGAATGTGCTGCTCGTGGGCGCAGGCGCGCTGAGCATCGACCGCGCCGTCTTCGGCGGCACGTCGACGAACGAAGATGCGTGATCGCGGCCCGCGCGGGCCGTCACTCCTTCATCTGACGGAGCTCGTTGCGCAGGATCGCGGCGAGTTCGTAGTTCTCGCTGACGATCGCCGCGCGAAGGCGCTCCTCGAGCTCGGCGCGCTGGCTGCTGGGCAGACGCGGCACGAGCATGTCGCGCATCGATCGAAGGATCGCCACTTCGGGGCTGGCCTCGAAGCGGTTGCGCTGGCCGATCATGGTGTACGCATCGCGCACAGCGGCCAGCCCAGCATCGAGGGCAGCGAGCGCTCCACGGTGATCCTTGACCTGCAGTGCCGCAGCGGCCTCTGCACGCGTGCGCGTGACCACCAGCCCCCGCCGGAGCTGCTCGAACGCGGCGCGATCCTCGGGGCGCGCCGCACGCTCGCGCACGACCTCGATGAGGTCGAGGTTGCGGCGGCAATCACGCGCGGCAAGGCCCGGGAACCCCGCCATCATGAGCGCCGTGGCGCGCTGCTGGTAGAGCCCGGCTTCTTGGCGGAGCGCTTCGAGGCGTTCCGGCGCGAGAGGTTCGGGCGCGGGATCCTCACGCAACAGGTCGAGCAGGCTCTCCCGCCCCCCTGGGCGCAGCCCGTCGGGGCGACCGTCCATCTCCATCTGCAGGACGCCCAGGTCCAGGCGGACCTGCACCTTGTGGCGGCCATCGAGCCCCTGCACCACGCGCACCCGCGGCGTGGAAGGGTCAAGAGGCCATGAAGACAGCAGCCCGGACAGGTCGTCCATGGCCTGATCGTAGCCTCGGTGCCCCCGGATCCAAGCGGGTTGCTCCCCATCGACAGCCCCGGGACAGCTTTGCCGACGGCTGGCCAGGAATCTCTTGCCACAGCCCCCGCTCCTGCGCTTAGGATTGTTCATCCATGGCCCGGTCAGAAGTCCAGTCCGAGCTCCAGTTGTACCTGCGAGAGGTCAACGAGACTGCCCTGCTCACACCTGAGGAGGAGAAGACTCTTGGCTGGCGCATCATCAACGACGGCTGCCTGCAGTCGAAGGAGCGGATGATCAAGGCGAACCTGCGCCTGGTCATCGCCATCAGCAAGAACTACGTCAACCGCGGGCTCACGCTGCCTGACCTGATCGAGGAGGGCAACATCGGCCTGATCCGCGCGGTCGAGGGCTTCGATCCCGCGCAGGGCGCGCGCTTCAGCACCTACGCGAGCTGGTGGATCAAGCAGGCGATCAAGCGCACGCTGATCAACGCCGTCCAGCCGATCCACATCCCGGCGTACATGGTCGAGCTGATCGCGCGCTGGAAGGACACCTCGCGCAAGTTCGAGGAGAAGCACGGGCGCAGCCCGAGCCTGCAGGAGCTCTCGAAGGAGATGAAGCTCCCGGTCAAGAAGCTCGTCATCATCCGCCGCGCGGTGAAGGCGTACCAGGCCCCGAGCCAGGCGCCCATCGGCGAGGACGGCGTGGCGATGGACTTCGGGGACCTCTTCGAGGACACCCGCGGCAAGCAACCCGACCGCGAAGCGAGCGAGAACGAGGACTTCAAGATCATCCTCAAGCTGCTCGACTCGATCGACGAGCGCGATGCGCGCGTCCTGCGCCTGCGCTTTGGCCTCGAAGGTCACGAACCCCTGACCCTCAAGCAGATCGGCGAGATCGTGGGCCTGACCCGCGAGCGCGTGCGCCAGATCGAGGTCGAGGCCCTGCGGCGGCTCAACCAGCAGCTGCACGACGACAAGCCCACGCGGTTCTTCCGCGGGCAGTCGGCGTAACGAGATCAATCAACGCAACCCCTGCAACGGGCCGTGATGCGGCGCGAGAGCAGTCTTGTTCTGCGGCAGCAGCATCAGCAGCAGCCGTGGCCCTGCCCCACCCGTTCGGACACGTCCGCAGGCGGATCAGGACCGCGTCGCCGAGACGAACGGCATCTTCGTGACGGTGGCGGTGGCGCTCTCGCGGCCAAGGTCCACGCTGAGCGCGGTACCGACCTCGGCCAGCGCAGCATCGACGAACGCCATCGCGATCGGCTTGTCGAGCGTCGGGCTCAGGCACCCGCTCGTCACGCGTCCGACCACGTCGTTGCCGTGCTTGACCTGCATGCCCTGCCGCGCGCTGCGACGGCCATCGAGCACGAGGCCCACGAGCTTGCGCGCAGGACCAGCCGCGGCGATCCGCTGCAACGCATCCTGGCCGATGAAGCGGCCGGCCCGCTCGTCGTCCTGGCCCTTGTCGAGCTTGACCGCGAAGCCGAGCCCGGCGCTGATGGGATCGGTCTCCTCGTCGATCTCGTGGCCGTAGAGCGGCATGCCGGCTTCCATGCGCAGCGTGTCGCGCGCGCCGAGGCCGATCGGCTTGACCACGCTGTCCGCCTGGCCTGCGTTCTTCAGGAACATGCCCATCGCGAGCTGGGCCGTTCCGGCGCCGAGGATCACCTCGACGCCGTCCTCGCCGGTGTAGCCGGTGCGGCTCACGATGAGCTTGACGACGATCAGGTTCTTCTGCGTGAAGCGGTAGCGCTTGAGGCTGGGGATCTCGCGGCTCATGCCCGCGATCAGGTCCATCGCCTTGGGCCCCTGCAGCGCGCACATCGCGGTGGATTCGGTCTGGTCATCGAGCTTGAAGACCATGTCGCCCTTGACCGCGGCGAAGTGCGCCAAGAGCTTGGCGCGGTTGCTCGCATTGCACACGACAAGGAAATCGCTCTCGTCCATGCAGTACACGATGATGTCATCGAGGCAGCCGCCGCGCTCGTTGCACACGATGCCGTAGCGGCATTGGCCGGGCTCCATGCCCAGGACCTGGCGCGTGCAGACCATGTCGAGGAAGCGACGCGCGTGCCGGCCCGTGAACCGCAGGCGCCCCATGTGGCTCACGTCGAAGAAGCCGGCGCTCGCGCGGCAGTGGCGGTGCTCTTCGATGATGCTGCCGTAGGAGAGCGGCATCTCCCACCCAGCGAAGTCGACCATCTTGGCCTTGTGCTGCAGGTGGAAGGAATGGAACGGGGTGCGCAGCAGCTGGGTCGCGGTGGTCATGGTGGTCCTCGCTTGGAGAGCGACCATCGTAGACGCGCCGCCCGGCACCGGCCTGCCGCACGGGAGTATGCTCCATCCATGACCGCCCGGAGCGCGCCCACCCGCCTCGTCCACGCGTTGATGCGCGTGCTCGCGGTGGCGATGCTCCTGCTGGCGTGCCCGCCTGCGGCGGCGCAGTCCATCGACGATGCCACGCTGACCGACCGCCCGGTGAGCAAGATCATCTTCGTCGGCCTCGACCGGGTGACCGAGCAGGAGGTGCGCAACAACATCCGCATGGCCTCGGGCCAGCCCTTCGACGCCAAGGCCGTGAAGGACGATGTGGCGAACCTCTATCGCCTCGGCCACTTCGACGTGGTGCGCGCCGACGCGGAACTGCAGCCCGACGGCACCGTCCACCTGACCTACCGCATGGATGAGCAGCCGCTGGTCTCCGACATCCAGGTGATCGGCAACACGATCCTCAGTGACCAGGAGCTGCGCAAGGAGATCGGGCTCTACGCCGGCGGCCCGCGCGACGACTTCCTGCTTGAGCGCGCCGTGACCAAGATCAAGGAGCTCTACCGCGGCCGCGGCCACTACCTGGCCGAGGTGACCGTTGACGAGAGCGAGCTCAAGGACAACGGGATCCTGATCTTCCGGATCATCGAGGGGCCGCGCACCCGCGTGCGCTCGATCGAGTTCACCGGCAACCGGGCGTTCCCGGCCAAGCGGCTGCAGGAGGAGATCCAGACGAAGGAATGGGTGTTCCTCTTCGGCAAGGGCGACCTTGACGAGGATCGGCTCGCCGGCGACGTGGCCGCGCTCGACCGCTTCTACAAGGGACAGGGCTACGTCGACGTACGCGTGGACCGGCGCGTGGACGTGGCGCCGGACGGCAACGAAGCGAAGGTCGTCTTCGCCGTCGAGGAAGGCCGCCAGTACCGATTGCGCAACGTCACGATCCTCAACCTCGGCGAGGAGAAGGTGCCGGCGCTGACCAGCGAGCAGGCGCTGGGGCTGCTGCGGATCCGCCCTGGCGATGCGTTCCTCGAAACGCTGGTGAAGGGCTCGGTCGAGGCCGTGAAGGGCGCGTACCAGGTCATGGGCCACGCCGACGTCGTGGTGCAGAGCGAGTGGGTGCGAACCGGCGAGAGCCCCGAGGTGGACCTGGTGCTCAAGGTGCGCGAAGGCGGCGAGACGATCGCAGGC
>JASGCG010000096.1 GCA_030054235.1 Bacteroidia bacterium | reverse complement strand
GGTTGAGATCGGCCTGGAGATCGGCCCGAACCTCGTCGACCGCCGTCGCTGCACGCGCCGGCTGGGCTTCGGTGACGCGCACCACGAACAAGTCGCGCGATGCTGGATCGGAGAGGGTCGGGAACGCCACGCCGCGCTGCGTGGGCAGCGTTGGCGAACCGCCGAATTCCTTGAGTGCCGAGGCGAGTTGCTGGACCTTCACGTCGCTTGCGCCAACGCGCTTGCTCGACGCCGTTCCGATGCCCGGGATCGCGGCGATGTCGGCGACTTCGATCCAGCCGTCGCCGCTGGTCTGCGCCGAGGGAGCCTCGATGCCGAAGCGCTGGGCGAGTTCCTGGCCGAGCGCCGCGAGGGTCACGGCCTTCGATGACCAGTCGGCCGGCAGCGTCCAGTAGCCGCCGGCGCTCGGCACGCTGCGCAGGTCCATCTGCACGCGATCGGTGGCGAACTTCGAGATCGCGGCGAGTTCGGCATCGAGCAGCTGGCCAAGGACCTTTTCGCGTACCGCATCTCGCTGGGTGTCGAAGGTGATGGGCCCTTGGATGGCGACGGGCGAGAGCGTGGCCTTGGTCTGGAACTCCGACTCGTGCTCGATCCAGTACTTGCGCAACTCGACGTTGGAGAGCGCAGTGCTCTGCTCGAGCTTGGCCTTGATCGTGGCGGCAGGGATGACGATCCACTCGAGCTTGAGCAGGTTCGGGAGCCGGTAGCCGAAGCCCTTCTCGCCCTGGCCCTTCTCGGTGTTGCCGTGCGCCTTCAGGTGCGCCTCGAGCGCGGCCTCGTCGGCTGGAGGGATCGTGATCCCCGAGATCTTGCCGGCATCCAGGACCAGGACGTCGCCCTTCATGGTCATGGTCATCTCGGCCGCGGCGCGGCGCAGGCGCTCGTCGCTGATGCGCCCCGAGCTCGCGACCAGCGCGATCAGGCGGCGCACGCCGGTGAGGTTGGACAGGGTCGTGAGCACCGTTTCCTGGCTCGTCTGCGCGCGCGAGGCGAGCGTGGCCACGAATCCTTCGGGCGTGACGCCGTCGGGCATCTGCGCCATCGAGAGTTCGCGCAGCGTTTCCTGCTGCGGCGGGATCAGGCCCGAGGCGTTGGCTTCCTTGACGAGCAGGTACCAGTAGCCCGGCTCCTTCAGCACGCCCATGCCGGCGATCGTGCGGTCGCCCAGGCCCTCGAGCACGCGCATCTCGGCGATGGTGTCATTGAGTTCGCTGGCCGAGATCGATTCCCCGTCGGACACGGCCCAGGTGGTCGTGTTCATACGAAGGTTGTCGACGATGTTCGTGCTGCTGTCGGTCAGGAGCCACGAGACCAGGAGCAGGATCATGAACCCTGCCATGGCGATGCTGACGAAGCGCTGGTTCTTGCGGAAGAGCTTCAACATGGTTCTGGGCCTCGGAGGGCAGGCGGCGTGGCCTGCCGGGGCATGGAATCTATCGCGGAAACGAACGAGGGCGCGGACGGAACTCGTCCACGCCCTCGGGGCTTGCGGCTGTCGCCGGGTTCAGCGGTAGAACTCGACGATGAAGTTGGTGTTGACGTCGAAGGGGACCTGCTCCGAGGAGGGGAGCACGAGCACCTTGATCGTCAGTTCGGCGGGGTTGACCTCGATCCAGCCCGGCGTGACGTGGCCGGCGAGCGATTCCATGGTCTCGCGAACGAGCTTCTGGACATTCTCCTTCTTGATCGAGATGACGTCGTTGGGGCTGACCGGGAACGACGGACGGTCGACCTTCTTGCCGTTCACGAGCACGTGGCCGTGGGCCACGATCTGGCGAGCGGCCCAGATGGTGCGGCCGAAGCCGGCGCGACGCACGACGTTGTCCAGACGACGCTCGAGCATCTGCAGCAGCACCTCACCGGTGTTGCCCTTGCTCGCGCCCGCTTCCGCCAGCATGCGGCGGAACTGACGCTCCATCACGCAGTAGTGGAACTTGAGCTTTTGCTTTTCATCCAGGCGGATGCCGTACGGCTTCGGGCGCTTGCCACGGAAACCGTGCGGGCCGGGAGGCGTCAGCTGCCGCTTGGCGGTGTGCTTCGGGGTATCCGCAATGGGGACACCGACGCGGCGAGAGAGACGGACCTTTGGACCTGTGTAGCGTGCCATATGTTCTCGATTGGGGAATCGGCGATTGCACAGCAAATCGCGTCGGATGTCAAGCGGCTTGAAGACGTGGGTCAGTAGGCCCGGCCATCGATGCCGCTGCGCCAGTTCAGATAAGCGCGGTTCAGGACCCGGTAACCACCCGGCGTGGGGTAATCACCCGTGAAGTACCAGTCCCCGGTGTGGCCGGGCATGGCTTGACGAAGCCCCTCGACGGTCTGGTAGACGACTTCGACGGTTCCAGCCCACGACACGCCGTGCGGTGTGATGAGCCGGGCGACTTCGGCACACAGTTCCTGGTGGGTCACGAGGTCGTAGAGCCGCTTCACGTGGTTGCGCATCTTCGCGGCCGGAAGTTCGGCCTGCGCGCGGCACGCGGCCTCGATCTCATCGAGCACCGCGGCCTGGCCGCGTGCGGTCACGAGATTCACCGCCGCTTCGAAGGCGATGAAGCGGCCAAGGTGGCTCATGTCGATCCCGTAGCAGTCGGGGTACATGATCGGCGGCGCGCTGCTGGCAACGATGATGCGCGCGGGCCCCAGCCGCGAGAGCATCGTGATGACCGAATCGCGCAGCGTGGTGCCGCGCACGATGCTGTCATCGACGACGACGAGCGTGTCGTCGGGATTCACCGTGCCACGGGTGATGTCGTAGACGTGGCTGACCAGGTCCTTTCGTGCCGCGTCGTGCGTGATGAACGTGCGCAGCTTCTGGTCCTTGTGTGCGACCTTGTCCGCGCGCGGATGGATGTCCATCAGGAACTCAAGGCGGTCGCGCGTGAGCTCTCCGCACTGCAGCAGGCTCCACGCGAGGTCGGCATGGTGCGTGCGCTGGATGGCCTCGATCCCCTCGATCAGCCCGATGTAGGCGCTCTCGCTCGTGTTGGGGATGAAGCTGAAGACCGCGTCCTCGAGCCGGCGGTTGAGCGCCTGGTGCACGATCGGCGCGAGGTTGCGGCCGAGCGCCTTTCGCTCGCGGTAGATGTCGCGGTCGTTGCCACGGCTGAAGTAGATGCGCTCGAAGGAGCACTGCCGCAGCGGCCGCTCGGGCGCGAAGCGATCGCAGCGCACGGTGCCATCACGGCGGACGGTGAGCGCGTGGCCGGGGGGCAGGGGCCGCACCAGGGAATCGTCGACCCCGAAGACGCCCGCCAAGGCCGGGCGCTCGCTCGCCACCGCCACGACCTCGTCGGTCTCGAGGATGAAGGCGGGTCGGATCCCGTTGGGATCTCGGCACACGAACAGGTCGCCGCTGCCGACGAGGCCGGCCAGCACGTAGCCGCCGTCGAAGTGCTCGGCTGCCCATTCGAGTACGCGCTTCCAGTCCACTTGGCGCGCGCTTTCCTCGACGAGCTGTGCGCCCTCGAGGTTGCGCAGGGAGCCGGCGCCCATGGCGGTGCGGAGGTGGTTGTGCTCGCGGTCGATCGAGTGCGCGATCTTCTCGAGCACCACGCCCGTGTCGCTCTCGCCCACCGGATGCACGCCGTAGCCCACGAGCGACTGGAAGAGCTCGGGGGCATTGGTCATGTTGAAGTTGCCGCAGAGCGCCAGGGTGCGCGCGGACACGCTGTGGCGACGGATGAACGGATGGCAGATCGACTGGCCCCGGCCGCCGTGCGTGCCGTAGCGCAGGTGGCCGATCATCGCCTCGCCCAGCAGGGGCATGGCGCGCTTGAGTTCTAGCGTGGGCATCGTGGCCAGCGCATGCGGCCCGAGTTCGCGGGCGGGCTCGGTGGCCTCGTCGAAGATGCGCTCGATCGGGCTGCGCTTGGCGTTGCGCAGGCGCGTCAGGTACTCGTCGCCCGCAGGCATGTCGAAGCGCACGCTTGCGATGCCCGCACCATCCTGGCCCCGGTTGTGCTGCTTCTCCATCAGCAGGTACAGGCGCCGAAGACCCCAGAGCGCATCGCCGTGGCGCTCCCGGTACCACTCAAGCGGGTGCTTGAGGCGGACGGCCGCGATGCCGCATTCGTGGGTCAGTTCATCGCTCATGGGGAGCGAGGAGGGTAGCGCAGCGATCGACGCAGGATCGCTACGCTTTCCCGATGGATCTTGATGTCCGAAGCATGGCGTGGGCTGGCCTGGTCGGTCGTTGGTCCGAGTGGGCTGCGGCCAGTCGGACATGGCCGGAGCATGGCGATGCCGGCCGTGCCCGCGCGAGCGTGCCGTGGCTGATCCAGTTGCAGGCGGTCACGCAGGCGCTCGGCGAGATCACCGCCGTCCCGCCGCGCGAGCGCCCGTGGTGCCGCGACCATGCGCGCGCGACGATCGACGCTGCCGTCGAGCAGCTCGTGGGTGTGTGGGGCAACGAAGCTCCCAACGAGATCGCGGACATCGTCGATGATGCACGGCTCGCCGTCGATCGATCGCAACAGGCCGGATGCCGCGAGGCGGTGTGGCCTGGGCCCGGGCGGTTCCTCGTGCCGGAGCTTGAACTCGGTGAGCCGTGCGGCACGCTCGCGTGCATGCAGCCCGGCACGCCGGTGCTGCCGGGGGCGCCGGTTGCGTGGTGGATCGACCGCGATGACCTGGTCGTGCCTGGGCTCAGCGTGCGCGATGCCGAGCACGGCCCGAGCCAGGTCTATCGCCAGCTCGACGATGCGGGCCGCGTGGTGCAGGACGTGATCGCGCCGATGGAGGAGCTTCCTCCTGGGATGCCGCTCCTGGTCCCGATCGATGAGGATGGTCGCCGCATCGGCGGCTGGCTCACGCAGGCACCCGCGTGGCGGGCCATGCACGAGCAGGCACTGGGTGGCCTGCAGTCTCCAGCGGTTCGCTGGAGCGAGTGAATCGCAGCGCCGGGCTCGCTTCGCTGCGGCGCGCGATCACCGTGCGGTCGGCGAGGTCGGCGTGCCGGGCGGCCAGAAGCCGCGAGACCAGGTGCGGGCAGTTGCAATCGCGCGACAGGTGCAGCAGCCCGATCGCCGCAGGGTCGGCGACCGCGCGGATCCGATCGAGCGCATCCATCGCCTGGTCGTTCGACAGGTGCCCGTGTCCGCCCATGATGCGCTGCTTCAAGTGCCACGGTCGGGGGCTCTCGCGCTGCAGCGCCTCGTCGTAGTTGCATTCAAGGCCAAGCAGGTCGACGCCCGTCAGCGCCTCGATGAGTTCATCGTGCACGGAGCCGAGGTCGGTCGCCCAGCCGATGCGGCCAGCGGGGGTGTCGATGATGAAGGCCGTGCTGCCGTCCTCGTCGTGCGGCGTGCGCACGGCGCGCACGCGCAGGTGTTCGCCGAGCGCGGCCTCGCCCTCGATCACGTGCAGGCACGAGCGCGGGATGCCCAGCGCCAGCGCGCCGGCGAAGTGCGCGGCGCGCAGGAGCACCGGCACGCCGCGGCGGGCGAGCTGCGCCGACCAGCCACGGTGCCAGTGGTCGCCGTCGAGGTGGGTGAGCAGGATCGCGCCGAGTTCGGTGCCCGGCGGGCAGCGGTTCAGGAGCCCCTCGCGGACCTTGCGCGGGCTCAGGCCGGCATCGAGCAGCACGACGCGGCGCGTGAGCGAGCCGAACTGCACGATGGCGGCGTTGCCGCTCGAGCCGCTGCCGAGCATCGTGATCGAAAGCTGTGCGCCGTCCATGGCGGGGGGAGTGTAGGCCCTCACCCCTCATCGCTGGTGCGGCGGCCGCCGCGCAGGCAGAGGCCACGCTTGGAGGCATCGATGAAGCGCAGGTACTCGTCGACCAGAGGATCGCCGGCGCGCTCGCGCACGGCTGCCACGCGCGTGCTTGGCAGGCTCTTGGACAGGCAGAGCGTGCGGTAGATCCAGCGCACCGTGTCGATCTGCTCGGGCGTGAAGCCGTTGCGGCGCAGGCCGACCACGTTCACGCTGCCGCAGAAGTTCATCGTGGTCACCGTGAACCACGGCAGCACATCGCGCACGCTGCCCGCGTGGCCGCTGAGCATGGCGCCCGTGCCCACGCGCACGAACTGGTGCAGGCTCGTGTTGCCCGACATGAGCACGCGATCGGCGAGCTCGACGTGACCCGCGAGCAGCGAGCCACTGCCGATGATGCAGCGGTCGCCGACCTGGCAGTCGTGACCGGCGTGCGAGCAGCTCATCCAGTAGGTGTGGTTGCCCACGCGCGTGGGCTGGTCGGTCTTGGCGCGGTGGATCGCCACGCTCTCGCGGAAGGTGTTGTGGCTGCCGATCTCGAGCCCCGCGCCGGGCTTGTCCCATGGGAATCCGACGTCCTGCGGCGCGAAGCCCAGGCAGCAGCCCGGGAACATGATGTTGCCATCGCCGATCGTGAGCGGACCCGACAGGTGCACGCCGGCGATCAGTCGATTGCCCGCGCCGAGCGTGACGTTGCCGCGGATCGTGCAGTGCGGGCCGATCTCGCAGCCCTCGCCGATGGTGACGTCGCCTTCGATGACTGCGCTCGGATGGATCATGG
>JASGCG010000095.1 GCA_030054235.1 Bacteroidia bacterium | reverse complement strand
GCCCATGCGCATGCATGGCAGCGGCGTGTCGTTCTGCAGCACGCCTCCGATGCCGCTCGCCCGTCGGCTCGCCGGGAAGAGCACCGTGCTCTGCGAGATGCGTCGATCATCAGGTCGCACCGTCACGCGGGTCAGGAGCGACATGGGCGAACCATCTCGTTCGATCTCGATCAGGAGCAGTTCGCCGCCACCGTAGGCGCGCACGATGCGACCGATGTCACCCTGCGCAGAGACCGACTGCCCTGCCAAGCGCAGCACGCGATCCCCGGCGCGCAGCCCCGCGACCCACGCCGGCGAGCCGATGGTGGACTCGATCACCTTGAGCCCCGGCCCATCGGGCGTGCCCTGCTCCACGCGGATCCCGAGGAAGCCGGACAAGCCATCGAGGGCGTTCTCGCGCAGCTGGTCCAAGCCCGTGACGCCCCACGATTCGCCATTCCACTGCGACGAGGCGCTCACGACGATCGTGCCGGACGGCGGGATCGCATCGAGAGCCCACTCGATCGGCACCAGGTCATCGCCTTCGACCTTGAGCACGACGAGGTCGAGGTCGCGATCGCGCGCCACTCGGCGCGCCCGCACGGTCGTGCCCACGGGCAGCGTGACCTCGACCGCATCGCTCGATCGACCGACGTCGCTGTCCTTGGCCAGCAGCACGCCCGACGCATCGATCACCGTGGCCATGCCGACGGGCCGATGATCGACCATCACCTGGCAGACCGACTGCAGCCACGGCGTGGTCACTTCACCGGTGATCTCGCGCAGGCCGGGAGCACCACGGCCCGCATCGCCGGTGGGCTCGAACTCGCCACGCTCGCCGGCCCACATCTCTTGCAGTGCAGCAGGGTCCACCGTGCGGCCGCCGGTCACGGTGCCGGCCTTGAGGTCAGCCAGCCGCGAAGCCGCGAAGTCGCTCGTGCACATCGAGCCCAGCGTGGGCTCACCGCTGGTGGTGCTCACGATGCCCACCAGCCTCCCCTGCAGGTCGAAGACGCCGCCGCCTGAATCGCCACCGGACATCGGCGCATCGAGATCGATCGCATGATCGCGCGTGCGGACCACGCGCCCGATGCGCATGACCGCTGCACGATCCCTCATGAAGCCATGCGTATGGCCGAAGGGTGCGAGCCAATCGCCCTCGACCAGCCGTGCCGATGGACCCAGTCGCGCCGCCACGATGCCCTCGACAGGGTCGAACTTCACGAGTCCGCAGTCCTTGTTGCCCTCGCAGTGCAGACCGGCGGTCGTGCCGGGGATCGTGCGGCCATCGGGCAATTCGATGGCCACCGCCTGGCCCGGCTTCTCGAAACAGTGCCCAGCGGTCAGGATCCAGCCTGCCTCGGCATCGATGATCGTGCCGCTGCATGAACCGCCACCACCGAGCTCGGTGACCTTGATCGCCACTTGCGTGGGCCGGGCCGCGCGAGAGAGCGCCTGCAGGCGGGCCTCAAGCAACTGCAGATCCTGCACGCGTTCGGGTGCGCGAAGATCGGGATCCCCGGCTCGGGCGACCGAAACGTGAACCGCAGTGGAAAGGACAAGCGCCGCCAGCGTCGCAGGCAGCGCCCGGGTCATGCTGCGCGTCAGCGCTCCCACGACCCCTGCGAGGATTCGCTCGATCCCCAACCGCGCGTGTCCAGGCGGACGCCATCGGGTTGCGCCGCGAAGAGCGTGCGCAGGTCCTCCAGCCGCTGCGCCACAAGCTGCATGGAAGCAGGGCGATCGGCCGGGCTCACCTGCACGCATTCCAGGATCAGGTCCGACAGCATCGGATGGATCGACTTGTTGCGCACCGCAGGCGGCACAGGCGGCTTGACCGCCACGGGCGTGAACTCGCCGCCGAGCGACTTTGGGTCAGCCTTCGACGGGATCGCCGTGGGAATCGTGTCGCCCACAAGCACCCAGTACATGGTGGCACCCAGGTTGTAGATGTCCGTCTGGCCGTTGACTTCCTGCCGGTGCGCCTGCTCAGGGGCGAGGTAACCCGGCGTGCCCTGGATGCGCTTCTTGACCGTGCCGAGCGCGCACGCCTGGCCAAGGTCGATGATCTTGACGGTGCCGCCGTCGGCGATCATCACGTTGATCGGCTTCATGTCGGCATGGCAGAAGCCCTTGTCGTGCATGTGCGCCAGGCCCCGTGCGATCTGCGCGAAGAGGCCCGCGGCTTCGACCATGGTCCTGGGCAGCGCCTTGTCGAGCGTCGGGGCGTCGAGCAGCTCCATGGTCAGCGCGATCTCGACCACCTTGAAGAACTTCTTGGTCCGGTGGATCTTGTGGAGCGCACGGATGTTGGGGTGCGAGAGCTTGCTGCCGATCTCGTACTCCAACTCGACCTGGTCCAGGTAGCGCTGGTCCTTGTCGGTGTTCTTCACCACGTGCTTCAGCGCGTAGATCTGCTTGTCGGCGGGGTCCTGCACGGCGAACACCATGCTGGCCGCACCCGTGCCGAGCGGGGCGATCACCTTGAAGCCGAAGATGTCCTTGACAGCGAGGGAAGACATTGCGAACCATTGCCGCCAGACGACGCGACGGGACAAACGCCCACGCGCATATGGCCCGGAAAAAAGTGAGCGGGAAGTGTAGGGATCGGCGGCGCTCGGCTCAAGCCGGACCCGGCTTCAACGACGCAGCTGGGCCTCGAAGTCAGCCTGCCGGAAGTACTGGCCCGGGCTGGCCGTGCCATCCACATCGCTGCGCAGCAGCACGCGGTCGGCGGGGATCGCAAACCGGTCCTGCAGGGCGCGGACGAGCGTCACCAATTCCTGCATCTGGAGGTCCGTAAAAGCGCGGCGGTTGCCGTTGCCCACGAGGCAGATCGAGATCGTGGTCGCGCTCGCGCGCTCGGCCGACTTGGCCAGCGTGGCCGGGTCGTGTGCTGCGCGGAGCAGGCCGCCGGGAGTGGTCGGCCGGATGTGACGGCACATCTCCTGACGGTCCCAAGCCGGGCTCACGTGCACACTGCCATCGGCCATGCCCTGCCCGTTCCCGATGATGAAGTGGAAGCTTGCGCCGCCGGTCTGGCGGCTCAGCAGCTCCGGATCGCCGCCGGCGGTTCCCGATCCGTGGACGACGATCCCCTTCCACGCGGCAGCGGAGGCTTGTCGAGGTTCGACCGGGCCGACGCTGCCGCCAATCCGCACCGGGTTGACGGCCATGGTCATCGGTGGGGCGCCCGTGTCACCAAGCATCAGCAGCCCGGCCGTCAGCGTCATCGCCGCGATGAACACCGACCACACGATGCGGGTGCGACGGGTCGAGGCGCTTGGCTTGGTGGGCGAGTACGACATGGTGCGTGGCTCTCACAATTCATCGGCCACGACTCGTTCAGTCTGCAACGATTGTTCGAGATGACCTCTTGACAGGCCTCGACCGGGCTCACGAGTCGGGGCTGAGTCGGGCGCGCAACGCTGGCTGCGGCACGCCGTACTCATCAGGCAACTCCTTGGGCGAGAAGCCATCGCGAAGCCGGTCGTAGCGGTCGTACTGGTTGTACGGCTCGTCAGGGTTGAACAGCACACGCTGGCAACCGCCGACGCACGCCAGCAGGGCTGCCGCCAGCAGCACCGAGCGCACCATGGATCGTGTCGGCGTTCGCATCCGGTTCATGCTAATGGTGGTTGGCGAGGGCAGCGGCACGATCACTTGCCCATCAGGATCGGCTGTCCCGCCGTGTGGCCCACCGCCTCGATCCTGGCCTTGGTGAGCGCATCCTCGTAGACCACCAGCACACTGAGGGGCCCTTGGCAGGCCGCCCCGGCAACCAGCGGGATCTCGAAGGAGTAGTACGTCCCCATGACCCCCCCGCGATAGGACTCCCGCACCTGGAGGGGGCTCGCGAAGCTCTCGGCCAGCAGCGGTTGCGTTCCCGCGGGAGCCGTCAGGGAGAAGACCCGGAACCCCATGGTGCCGACCGCCTGCGTGAAGCGGCCGCGGCCATCGTGGGTTTCCACGCGGACGACGACCCAGCATCCATCGGGCCGCTGCTCAAGGACCGGCGCGGGGTTGAGCACCAGGGTCGTCACCGTCGGCAACGCCTTGATCGCCTCGGGCGAGAAGCTCCCAGCCGCCATGGCCGTCGCCAGCTTGTTCTGCAGCTCCTGGTTCTCCCGTTCCAACGCCTGCGAGCGATCGACCGCCGCCTGCATGTCGCGGCGAAGCGCATCATTGGGCGATGGCGAGACGACCGTGGCGGAGCAGCCGCCCAGCATCACGAGGGGAAGGAGCACGAGGGAGAGAAGCGGGGATCGGTTCATGATTCGTCGTCCTGTGCCGCGGCGAGGCTGACATCGAAGGCCAGCTGCTCGAGCGCCACGCTGAAGTCCACGTTGCGCACGCAGATGGCGGCCGGCACGTCGAGCCGGCAGGGCGTGAAGTTGAGGATGCCGCGGATCCGTGCATCGACGAGCATCGCCGCGACCGCGGGCGCCGCATCGGCCGGCACGGCCACGATGCCGATCTCGGCCTTGAGCGAGGCGACACCGCGCGCCAGGTCCTCGATCGGGCGCACCTTGTGTCCGGCGATGGTGGTGCCGACGATGTCCCGCGAGCGGTCGAAGACCGCCTTGATCTCGAAACCATCCTCCTCGAACCGACGGTACGAGAGCAGCGCACGACCGATGTTGCCGGCCCCCACGAGCACGCATGGCCAGGCACGGTCGATGCCCATGATCATGCGCAGGCGCTCGAGCAGGTCGACGCAGCGGTAGCCGACTCCTGGCTGGCCGAAGTGCCCGAAATGCGCCAGATCCTTGCGAACCTGCGCATCGGTCAGGCCAAGCGCCTCGCCGAGCTGGCGGCTGCTGATCGTGGCACTGCCATCGCGCGCGCGGAGCTTGAGCTCCCGCAGGTAGAGG
Organism: Bacteroidia bacterium; assembly: GCA_030054235.1. Classification (GTDB taxonomy): domain Bacteria; phylum Planctomycetota; class Phycisphaerae; order Phycisphaerales; family SM1A02; genus SYIB01. Next base: position 1,727 of record JASGCG010000095.1, on the reverse strand, counting down.
CTCAGGCGGCGGGCCGCCGGCCGTGGCACGCGCGATCGAGACGACATGCGGGCGAGTGTACGGCAGTGCGCATGGGCGGCCATAGACTCCTTCGATGCACGTGGCACAGATCCTCGCGGGCCCCTCGATGAGCGCGAGCTTCGAGTACTTCCCCCCCCGGACCGAAGCCGGATGGGGTGCCCTCTTCGCGACCATCGCCGAGTGCGAGCCGCTCGCGCCGAGCTTCGTCTCGGTGACCTATGGCGCTGGCGGATCCACGCGCGCGCAGACCCACGACCTCGTCGTGCGGCTTCGGCGCGACACGAGCCTCGACCCCATGCCGCACCTGACCTGCGTGGGGCACAGCGCCGCTGAGATCGACGGCATCCTGGCGCGGTACGCCGAAGCTGGCGTGAGCAATGTCCTCGCGCTTCGCGGTGACCCGCAGCCTGGTGGCGCTGCCGGCGACTTCGCGCACGCAGCGGATCTCGTCACGGCGATCCAGCGGTTCAACGATGCCGGCCGCCACGGTGCCGGCACCCGATTCGGGGTGGCGGTGGCGGGCTTCCCGGAAGGCCATCCGCAGACCCCGAACACCCTCGTGCAGATGGATCACCTGAAGGCGAAGGTCGATGCCGGTGCCGATGCCATCATCACGCAGCTCTTCTTCGACAACCATGCGTTCCATGATTGGCGCGAACGCTGCGAACTGGCCGGGATCCGCGTGCCGATCGTGGCCGGCATCATGCCCGTGACGAGCCTGTCGGGACTGCGCCGCATGGCCGACCTCGCCGCTGGCACGCGCTATCCGGCCAAGCTGCTTCGCGCGCTCGCGCGGGCAGGCAACGACGACGAGGCTGTTGCCCGGGTGGGCACCCACTGGGCCACCGAGCAGTGCCGCGACCTGATCGATGCAGGCGTCGCGGGCGTCCACTTCTACACGCTCAACAAGTCGGCCAGCACGCGCAAGATCTACGAAACGCTGGGTGCACGAACCAGCGCCCAGCTGCGGCCGGGCTGATCCGAGCAGCCGCAGAGTTGCCACGCAACGCGGTGGTGCAGCGCGGATGCAGCGCGCAGGTTCAGCCAGCCGGTTCAGCCCGCTGGTTCAGCGAGGCGCGAGCCACACACCACGCAACACCTTGGACAGCGTCGGATTGGTGGCGGCCTGATCCATGGCCGCAAGTCCAGCGGCCGTGGCCTCGGCATCACCGAGCTGAAAGCCGATGTAGGCCTGGACCAAGCCAAGATCGAAGGCATCGGCCTGCCGTGGTGCTTCGTCCTTGGCTCGCGCGAGCACGGCACGCAGGCGCGCGGCATCCGGCAGCAACGAAGGATCGAACTTCACGTCAATCATCTCGGGGCTCGAGATGAAGAGGTCATGCAGCGAGAGTCCGGCGCTCCGGAGCAAGCCGGCCCCGAGCTGCGCGTTCGCCTTGACGGCCAGGGCCGTCGGATGGTCGAGGACGAGTGCAGCAGCGGTACGGGCCGAATCCTCGGCCAGGAAGTAATCGCCGCGCTTCAGTTGCGCCGCTGCCATGCGCAGCAATTCATCGATGCGCTGACCAGTCTCGGCATCGATGGTCTTCATCGTCATGCCATGCTTCAGGATGAGGGCCGTCTCCTCAGGCGTCAGCGGACGCGGTCCTGTCGCTCGGTCGCTCTCGGACAGCGGCTCTGTGCCTGACCGTTCGCCTTCGGTCGGCGGAGCCGATTCACCGGCACGAAGCTGGTCCCGAATCTTCTCG
>JASGCG010000094.1 GCA_030054235.1 Bacteroidia bacterium | reverse complement strand
CAAATGTGGCGGATGACGTAGATCGGTTTATGGTTATAGGTCTTAATGCCCCAATCGGGGATCCCAGCCGAACGCTCCGCGGCACCCCATCGCGCCGAGCGGCGGCCGACCGTCCGTTCGTGAGCCGCGCCCCGCCTCGCTGCACGCACGCCGGGTCTGCCCTAGCGTCACGCCCATGAGCACGATCGAACGCCCCATCGGCCGACTGTTCGCTGACCCTGCCTCGGCGATCGGCCAAAAGGCCATCATCAAAGGTTGGGTCCGCACCCGCCGCGACAGCAAGGCCGGCCTGTCCTTCGTGCATGTGAGCGACGGCTCGTGCTTCGATCCCATCCAAGTGGTCGTGCCGAACTCGGTGACCAACTACCACGCCGAGGTGCTGCGCCTGACGGCCGGCTGCTCGGTGATCTGCCGAGGCGAACTCGTGCCGAGCCAGGGCAAGGGCCAGGCGCTTGAACTGCAGGCTGAATCGATCGAGGTCGTGGGCTGGGTCGAGGACCCGGACACCTACCCGATCCAGCCCAAGCAGCACAGCTTCGAGTACCTGCGCGAGCAGGCGCACCTGCGCGTGCGCACGAACACGTTTGGCGCGGTGGCTCGCGTGCGCCACTGCCTGGCGCAGGCCGTGCACCGCTTCTTCCATGCCCGCGACTTCTACTGGGTGCACACGCCGATCATCACCGGCAGCGACTGCGAAGGCGCAGGCCAGATGTTCCGTGTGAGCACGCTGGATCACCTGAACATCCCGCGCACGCACGACGGCAAGGTTGACTGGGACCAGGATTTCTTCGGCCGCGAGACCAACCTCACGGTGAGCGGCCAGCTCAACGTGGAGACCTACGCCTGCGCGCTGAGCCGCGTCTACACGTTCGGCCCGACGTTCCGTGCGGAAAACAGCAACACCAGCCGCCACCTCGCCGAGTTCTGGATGATCGAGCCCGAGATCGCGTTCGCCGACCTCGCCACGGATGCGCAGCTCGCCGAAGACCTGCTCAAGTCGATCTTCACCGACCTTCTGCATGAGCGGCAGGACGACTTGAAGTTCTTCGCGGAACGCATCGACAAGGGCTGCATCGAGCGGCTCGAGGCACTGGTCAAGGCGAACTTCGAGCGCATGGACTACACCGACGGGATCAAGCACCTGCAGGCCGCCGAGGCCAAGGGCGTGAAGTTCGAGTTCCCGGTGGAGTGGGGCATGGACCTGCAGAGCGAGCACGAGCGCTACCTCACCGAGACGCTCGTCGGCCGGCCGGTGGTGCTCATGAACTATCCCAAGGGCATCAAGGCGTTCTACATGCGCCTGAACGACGATGAACGCACGGTCGCGGCGATGGACATCCTCGCGCCCGGCATCGGCGAGATCGTTGGCGGCAGCCAGCGCGAGGAACGGCTCGACGTGCTTGACCGGCGCATGGACGAGATGCACCTCGAAAAGGCGGCCTACTGGTGGTACCGGGACCTGCGTCGCTACGGCACCGTGCCGCACGCAGGCTTCGGCCTTGGCTTCGAGCGCACGATCATCTACGCCACCGGCATGGCGAACATCCGCGACGTGATCCCCTTCCCTCGCACCCCGCGCAACGCGGCGTTCTGAGTCGCAGCGGCGATGGGCTGGCCCCGCTGAGGTGGCCAGCGCGTTGCCACGCTGCGCGTGCTTGGTGCAGGCGGTTCCCGGTCTCACCTAGGCGTGTGACGCCCCGGAGGCGACTGGGAGATTGCACGCCTGATTGAATCCACGCACATCCCATCGCGGAAACCAAGGCCACGGTTGCTTCATGCCGATGCATGAGGCCTCCGGTTGAAACCTCTCCAATCCAGAAGGGAAAATCCATGAACCTCATTCAGATCGCCTGCGCCGGCGCCGCCACCAGCCTCCTGACGGGCCTGTGCCTTGCCGACGGGGTCGTCAAGGGCCAGACCGCAACCAAGAAGGTCGTCGTCCAGGAAGTCTCGGCTGACATCGTCGAAGTCAAGGTCCTCGCCAAGACCAGCACCAACACGTGGGTCGTGGCTGATGACTTGACAGCCGAAGCGAACCAGGCGGAACAGATCGCTCCCGCGCTCGGCAGCATCACCGACTGCAACGAGAACGGCATCGACGATGCGGCCGACATCTCCGCGGGCGCCGAGAACGACATCGACGGCGATACCAAGCCTGACTCCTGCGAGATCGCTCTTGGCGACGTCAACCTCGATGGTACGGTCAACGGTGCCGACGCCAGCATCGTGCTCGGCTGGTGGAACCTGAGCTACTCGCCAACCAGCGACTGCAACTTCGACGGCAACGTCGATGGCATGGACTTGGCCATCGTGCTCGCTGCCTTCGGCAGCACGTTCTGATCGCTCAGCCCAGCACACAACCGACTCAAGCACAAGACTCAAGCACAAGACTCAAGCACAAGACTCAAGCAAGAGGGCGCACCACGGGGTGCGCCCTCTGTCGTTGGTTCAGGGAGTGCGAAGGCGCGGTCATCGCCTGATCAACAGGCGAAGCGATCGCGCTGCATCACGGCGTGGGATTCGGCAGGTTTCCGGGCAGGCAGCGGATCCGGAAGTGGTACCAGTCACGGCGCGCGCGCCAACCGGTGCCGTTCACCGCTGACTCGAAGTACCAGTGCCCGAACGTCTGGATCAGGCCCGGCAGTTCGGGCCGCGACATCTCGTAGCGCTCGGTGCTGCCATCGACCATGGCGTACGTCACGTTCTGCGGATCCCAGAACGCCGGCCAGTCGATCCAGTTCGAGTTCGTCGGATCGATCACCCAGCCCTGGTTGTTGAAGTTGAAGCCGTCGTTGTCATCCTCGGTGATGCAAGCAATCGTCTTCGACGGCTGCTGGATGCGCGACATGGCGGTGGTGTTCAGGTTCTGGCAGTTCTCGGGTTCGTAGAACTGCTCCCAGCTGATGTAGCCCGAGTACTCATCGGGCACGTGGCAACCGACGAACGCGCTGAGCGAATAGCTGCGCAGGCGCGCACCCGGATCGAGCGGGCTCTTGTAGACCGGCACCGAACCCACGTACGGGTAGAGCGCACCCTTGGTGATGGCAGCCTCGAGCTCGGTGTTGCCGTTCATGTTGGGCGCGAACGACGCCGTCCAGGAGTGGAAGTCATTGTTGCTGGTCCCCGTCGGATAGGAGATCGACGGGCAGCCAGGGGGCGTGAGCGTGGTCGTGCCAGGAGCCGAGGTCCGCGGGTTCACCAGGCGGCCGGCATTGCTGCTCGCGTACGACGCGCAGGCCAGCGCGATCTGCCGCTGGTTGCTCAGGCACTTGGTGACGCGGCCGGTGCGCTGGACGGCGGCGATGCCGGTGATGAGCAGCGCGATCAGGAGGGCCAGGATCGCCACGACGACGAGCAGTTCGGTGAGCGAGAAGGCACGTGGAGCCTTGGTCATGCGCATGGTCAGGATCCTAGCGCGCCGATCGCGGGAAACCCCGGCTCGACCCTAGAATGGAACGCATGAAGCGCAATCTGGCCCTGACCGTGCTCCTGGTCGCTGCCTGCAGCGATGAACCCACGCCTCCATCGCCAGCACCTGCGGGCGTTCCCGGAACCACGTCGGCGGCGCCAGCAAGCGCTGCCGGCAACGCGGGCACCTCAGACATCGCGATGGGCGGAACCACCACCGACGGCACGGCTGCGAAAGGTGCGTCGGGCACGGCATCCAACGGTGCCGCAGGAGGCGCGAAGATGCGCCGCGACCCGAACGCAGCACCGAGCTCGACGGTTGGTGACCCTGAGCCTGCCCCGACCCCAAGCACCGAAGGACTGACGCTGAGCAGCGACGCTCCCGCATCCGGCGGTGGCGCTGCCGGTGCCGGCGGAGCCGCAGGCGAAGGACAGGCCGAGGATGCAGCCACCGCCGCACTGCGCGCTCGCACGCGTGAGTCGAAGTGGAACGACTTCCGCTCCATCGTGCAGAAGCAGGCCGACCTGATGGTGAAGGCGGGACTCGCTCGCAAGAAGGCGCGCCAGGATCCGACGCCGGAGAACCGCGCGGCCTACGACAGCATCTGGGGCGGCATCGCGCCCTTGGCGCAGAAGGTCACCGAGTACATGGCGCAGTCCCGCTTCAGCGAGGAAGACCGCGCCGTCATGTCCATGATCGTCGACGAGATCCAGTCGAAGGCGATGGCCCAGGTGGAGTCAGCACCATGAAGTGCAACATCGACCAGCGCGGGCGCAAAGCGCGTCTCGTGGCAGGCGCGCTCATCGAGGCCCCCGGCCTCTTCCTGGTGGTCATGCGCTTCACCGGCATGGTCGATGGCACCTGGCCATGGATCGTCGGCGTGTCGCTCATCCTCGCCGGGCAATTCATGGTGCTCGAGGGCGTGCTCGGCTGGTGCGCGCTGCGTGCCTGCGGCGTGAAGACGCCTCTGTGAGCGGCGCCCCCTGCTGCGGACAGCCGCGGCCGCGTGCCATGAGGCACGCCTCGTTCCTGCGTGCCATGATCGCGGACCGCGACGTTCGACTTTCGCTCATCGCGGGGCTGCTGCTCATCGCACACTGGTCCATCGGGCTCGCCGTGGATCCCGAGCCATCGTGGAGCTGGCTGCTGGCGGCGGCATCGTGCGCGATCGCGGGCTGGCATCCCCTGAAGACCTCTGTCCGCCAGGTCGTGGCACGCACGCTCGACATCGACGTGCTCATGGTGGTTGCCGCCATCGGCGCCTGCGTGATCGGCCAGTGGACCGAGGCCGGCGTGCTGCTCTTCCTGTTCTCGCTCAGTCACGGGCTCGAGGGACTGGCGACCGAGCGCGCGTCGAGCGCCATCTCCGCACTGGCCGAACTCGCCCCGACCGAGGCCACGCGGGCGCTTGACGGCACCGAGGAACGCGTGGCCGTGAGTGCGCTCGCGGTCGGCGACATCGTCATCGTGCGGCCGGGCGAACGATTTCCCATCGATGGCGTGGTCACGGAAGGCACCAGCAGCGTGGACCAGAGCCCGATGACCGGCGAGAGCGTGCCGGTCCGCAAGGACCCGGGCGACGAGTGCTTCGCCGGCACGCTCAACGGCGAAGGCCTGCTGCGCGTGCGGGCGGCCCGGGCAGCCGGCGAGACGATGATGGCCCGCATGGCGCGGCTCGTCGAGGAGGGCCAGGCCAACCGTGGTTCTGCGCAGCGGCTCACGGCGCGCTTCACGCGCATCTACACGCCGGTCGTGCTGCTGGCCGTGCCGGCCGTGATCGGCGGCATGATGCTCGCGGGCCACGGCTTCGACGATGCCTTCCTGCGCGGCATGGCCGTGCTCATCGGTGCCAGCCCCTGTGCGCTGGCGATCAGCACGCCGAGCGCCGTGCTTGCCGGCATCGCGCGGGCTGCGCGCGGCGGGGTCCTGGTGAAGGGCGGCGCGCACCTCGAAACGCTGGGCTCGCTGCGTTGCATGGCCTTCGACAAGACCGGCACGCTCACCACCGGCCGCGCAACGGTGCGATCGATCGAGTGCTTCGATGCCACGACCCATGAGCGTGCACTCGCCATCGCCGAGGCGCTCGATCGACACAGTTCGCACCCGTACGCCCACGCTGTCCGCGATGCTGCGCGCACGGCCAGCGCCCCGCGCCTGGAGCCGGCGCAGGTCGTTGACGTGCCGGGCATGGGTGTGCGTGCGGTGATCGATGGTCGTGCGTGTGCGCTCGGGTCGCCACGGATCATGGATGGCACCCCACTGCCAGCACGCGTGCAGGATCGCATCGATGCGCTTCGCGCCGGAGGCCAAGCCGTGGCACTCGTCGTGGAGGATGGCCACGTGCTCGCCGTGATGTCCTTCGAGGATCTCCCGCGCGAGGGTGCCGCAACGGTGATGGCCGAGCTCGGTGGTGCAGGCATCGTGCGCATCACGATGCTCACAGGCGATGCCCAGGCCGTCGCCGACCGGATCGGCGCCGCGGTGGGGATCAGCGAGATCGCAGCCGGCCTGATGCCTGAGCAGAAGATCGAGCGCGTTCGCGAGCTGCGCACGATCGGTCCGACGGCGATGGTCGGCGACGGGATCAACGATGCACCCGCGCTTGCCTCGGCAGACCTGGGCATCGCGATGGGCGCGCGCGGCAGCGACGTGGCGCTCGAGGCGGCTGACGTGGCGCTGATGGGCGATGACCTGGCCCGCTTGCCATGGGCCATCGGCCTGGCGCGGGCGGCGCGGCGCACGATCACGCAGAACGTGGTGATCGCCATGGGTGTGATCGCCGTCCTGGTGCCGCTCGCAGCCTTCGGCGGCATCGGGCTCGGCGGCGCGGTCGTGCTGCACGAGGGCAGCACCGTGGTGGTCGCCTTCAACGCCCTGCGGCTGCTTGCCTGGGATCGCCGCGCGGCTTGATGCGCGCGTGTTCCCGCGAGTGGATGATGATCAGCGCACGAAGCGCTGCATGAAGCGTCGCACGCGACGTGCGGCCTCGTGCACGCGAGCAGGCTCGAGCGCTCCGCTCTCGGCGGCGCGCACGAGCGATTCATGCACCTCGACCTGGCGGGCGTGCTCATGGCAGACGAGCGCCACATCCACGCCAGCACCGAGGGCGAGCACCGCGGCCTCGCCGAGCGGCCATCGATCCGCCACGGCCTTCATCTCGAGGTCGTCGGTGAAGACCATGCCGTCGTAGCCGAGTTC
>JASGCG010000093.1 GCA_030054235.1 Bacteroidia bacterium | reverse complement strand
CAGGTAGAAGGCCTTCGCGTGACTGTTCATGTGCTGCATCATAGCTCCATCACCGACACGTATACTGGTGTGATCGACACGCCGTTGGCATCATCAGTCGGCAGGTACCAGATCACCTTCAGCGTGCCGGGATCAGGGCGCGGCAGCCCATCCTGGCCGACACCGAAGTACACGGCGCTGGGCAGCTTGGCGCTGATGGGCCGGGCCAGCGTCACTGGACCGTCGGCACTCGTGCGACGGCCACCGACCACACGGTGGATATCGTTCCACTGGTCAAGCCAGATCTGATTGGGAGCCTGCCATGCAAACAAGTCGTTGGTGACGTTAAAGCCTGTTGTCGGCGTTCCGGGATTCGTGCCCGGAATCGCCGCGTTGTCGGCGCGCGTCCCCACGGTGCCATCGACTCCGCCGGCCCGGGGCGTCGAGGCACCCGAGAGCACGATCGACCCTGCGGGAGGATTGGTGACGAAGGCGCCCAGCCTCGGCATCGTGGGGTAATTGGCCAGCCCGGTCGTCGTCGGAGCCTGCGCCACCCGGTATGGACCGGCCTCCACGCCCGCCGTGCCGACGCGGTACACGAAGACCGCCACCAGGATCCGTCCCTCGAACCGACGGAACATGCAGTCCCACACGAACTGCGGCTTGCGACGTGACTGCGCGTTCGCCTCGCCCGCGGGATCGCCGCCGGTCAGCAACCTCGAGGGCGGCATCGCCGGCCACCATCGTTCGTGCTGCGTGATGATGGCGGCGGGCTGGCGCACGAGCAATTCGCCGCCGTCCTCGATCGAGTCGCCGTCGTAGTCCGCAAAGATCGCCAGCGGCGTGCTGGTGTTCAGGTCAGGATCCCACCTTCGGCGATTGACCGGAATGCCGTAGACACGATTGGCGGCGTTGCCCAGACCATCCGTGCTGAACTCGCTGCCCACGCGTGCGAGATTCAGGTTGTTGCTGGGCCCCGCGCCGAGCTCCGCATTCAGGAGCAGCGTGCCGAAGACATCGATCGTGCCGGTGTCATCCTCGACGTTGCCGTCGGTCCAGCCCACGCCCGTCAGCTGGGGCTGGAAGTACATCGTCGGTCGCTTCCAGAGCCAATCGCCGGGGATGGTGGTCGGCACGGTGCCGCCGAGGTCATACAGGCCGTACTCCTCGAAGGTGCCGAAGTCATCCTGCCCGACCTTGCTGCGGATCACGCCCATGGCGTGCTGCGCGACGACGGGCCCGAGCGCATCATCGTTGGAGGCGCGCTGCTGCACGATGCCTGCCGGGAACAGCGCGCTCACGCTGATGATCCCGATGCCCAGGATGAACACGGCCAGCAGGACCTCGACCAGCGTGAAGGCTCGACGGCTCATTGGTCCACCGCCCGGGCCACGCCCGTCCAGCGATTGAAGCCGATGAAGTCCCCGAACTGCGGAACGTACGCATCGAAGTAGGCGCGGTACTCGTTGGGTTCGCTCGTGGCACTTGCAGAGGATTGCCACTCCGTCGGATCGCCGCGCTCGACGGCATCCTCGTAGTCGTAGACCGCCAGCAGCGTCGTGTAGCCGAGCACCGGTTCCTCGTCGGGCGTGCGGAAGGTGACCCATGTCGGAACGTTGGTGATGCCACCCACCCCAGGATCCGCGGTGTTGTCGCCGTCGGCATCGAACCACGGCCCGACGAAGGTCGAGGTGTTGTCGGGATCGCCCCCGAAGCTCGTCTGCACCGACCCCGGGATGCGCGGATTGCGCGTGCGGAGCGATCCGTCAGGTCCGAAGCAGACGCAGAACGCACGACCGACCTCGCCGTTCGAGAACTCCGGCGTGACCGACCACTTCGGTACGAAGGCACTGATGTAGTCGCCGGGCGCCGCGATCTTGATCCCTCGGGCCAGCCGACGGGCCGGCACGCCGGCGACCGGTCGGTACTGCTCGCCGAACACGTCGAAGGTCTGCGTATCCAGCGGCACCAGCCGCCCCGTGGCCTTGCCGATCACGACCTCGGTCACCTGCCCCTTCTGCGGATTGCCGGGGGAGATCACGTTGCCCGATGGACCGAAGATCGGCGGCTCCGCCAGGACCGGTCGGAACGTCACGATGACGGACGCGTTGTCCCGGATCGCGATCGCGCGCGCCGTGCCCAGCTGGGCGATGACGGCGTTGGTCGCCCCGGCGAGCCGCGCATCCTTGGCGATGCGCTGCACGCTCACGCTCGTGAGCACCGCCAGCACCGCGATGATGCCGATCACGACCAGCAGCTCGGCCAGCGTGAACGCGCGCAAGGATGGGCGGTGTCGATGGGTCATTCGTAGCTCACGATGTTGTCCTGCGTCTGCTTCTTCGCCGCCGATCCCTGGGCGCCGTAGATGTCGCCGAACGCTCCATCGGGACCCGCGCTCACGAAGCGGATGCGGCGATCTCGGCACGATCCGAAGATGCGCTCATCCGGCGTCTGCTCCGTGCCGTCGGCATCGGGAGCGCCGGAGGCCGGCGCATTCACGCCGCGTAGGTAGAGGCCACCCGAGAAGAACTGGGCCGAGTTCGTGGTGGACAGCCCAGTGCCGTTGCGCCACGGACGCCCCGGGAAGCAGACCCCGATGCGGAAGCCCCATGCATCCAGGACCAAGGGAACATTGCCGTTGCCGTTGGGCATGCGGTTCGGATTGGTGGCGACCGCCGAGATGTTGCCCCAGACCCCTGGCAGTGCAGGATCACCGGTGCGCCAGCGCCGCGAGTAGGTCTCGGGGATCTTCGACACGATGTCACGCGTGCGCTCGTTCTCCCCGAAGCGCTGCATCAGCACGCACGACATCCACGAGCCGGCGAAGTTCTCCTCGTACACATCCCGCGCCGGCACGCCGGTCAAGCCTGGCTCCGCCTTGGGGCCGTAGTTGATCGGCCGACCGAGCGCCTGCTCCCACTCCAAGGTCGCCTGCTCCAGCAGGCGCATCACGTTCTCCGTCTCGCGGCGCTCGCTGGCGGCGAGCACCGAACCCGAGACCGCCAGCACCAGGGCTGCGAGCAGCAGGATCACACCCAGCACCACGACGATTTCAAGCAGGCTGAAGGCACGGACCATGACCGAGCCGGACTGCCGACGACGACGGCCGCTCGACGAAGCGGCCCCAGTGTGGATCTTGCACAGGTCGCTCCCCATGCTCATGGCCCTGCCTCCACGATGTTGTCCTTGTTGTAGCCCTGCGCATCCACGCGCACGGTGGGATCCCACGACTTGTCGGGGCCGTAGGAGAGCAGCGCGAACTCCGCTGATTGCAGCGCGCGGCTCGTGCTGGTGTCCCCCGACCCATCGGCAACACCGTCGACATCAGTGCCCTGCTCGAAGCTCTGCGGCCGCAGCGCGAAGAAGTCGCCGCAGGTGAACCCCGTGGCGACCGCCGAGCAATCAGGCATGGTGTACGGCCGGCGGTAATAGCGGATCGGTCGCCCCCAGTAATCGACGATGCACTTGGGCAGCGCGTCGAAGTTCGGGTCCTCGGTCGCGCGCACGATGGTCGGCTCGCCGGTCGTCGCGTTGTAGTCCGTGATGCCGCCCATGAAGACGGCATCCTTGAGCTCAAGGTACGGCCCCAGTGCCTTACCGCGGAAGACCGGATGATCGGCATTGGGGTTGCTGATGCCCACCGTGCGAGCGCCGAAGCTCCCCAGCGCCAGGCCGGTCGTACGCGGCGAGACGTATGCCCCCCACACGCCATCCCGGCCCGGATGACGAATGCCCAGCGGCGGCCGCTCGAGGCCGCCGTTCGCCCCGGCCGCGGCCGATGCCTCGAAGCCATACCCATCCGCCGTGCGCGATCCGTAGCCGAGCAGGTACTCAGGCAGGCTCGTGAACGAGTTCCACTGCTGGATCGCGAGGTTGCTCGTCGTTCCGCTCAGCGTGAGCGGCGGCACGAGCAGGTCGCGGCCGAACCCCAGCTGCCCGACCGGCTGCGATCCATTGCCGCTGCCGCGCCCCAGGACCGGCGGGTAGTAGCCCACGTCGGTCTTGAAGCTCACCAAAGCGCGGTTGATCGACGACATCAGCGTCTTGGTCTGCGCAACCTGGGCCGCCCGCGCCGCCTGCTGCAGACCGACGAGCAACAGGCCCAACAGCAGGATGATGATCGCCACCGTCACGAGCAGCTCGATGATCGTGAAGGCGCGCACCCGGTGGTTGGATGCAGCGTGCATCGTCACTTGCCGCCCCCGCCCGAGACGCTCTCGATCATGGCCACCAGCGGCAGGAAGAGCGCCAGCACGATCGTGCCGACGATGCCGCCGAGGATGACCACCATGAACGGTTCCAGCAGGCTCAGCAGGCTCGCCACCGCGACGTCGACCTCTTCGTCGTAATTGTCGGCGATCTTCATGAGCATCAGGTCAAGGTCGCCGGTCTCCTCGCCGACGTCGATCATGTTGACCACGATCGAGTCGCAGACCTTGCTCTCGCGCAGGGGGCCGGCGAAGCTCTCGCCTTCCTTGATCGAGTCGTGGACCTTGGTCAGGGCCTTCTCGTAGATGTAGTTGCCGCTCGTGTCGCGGGTGATCAGGATCGCCTCGAGGATCGGCACACCCGCTGCGACCAGCGTGCCCAGCGTCCTGGTGAAGCGTGCGACCGCGGTCTTCTTGATCAACGTCCCGATCACCGGGAGCTTCGCAGCGATGATGTCGGTGCCCGCCTTGCCGAACTGCGTCTTCCTGAGCAGCTTGAAGAACATGAAGATCAGCACTGGGCTGAAGATGATCCACACCACCCCAGGCACCTGCTGGCCCGGCTCCTGCCCTGCCACCCACTTGCTGGCGTTGATCAGGAAGATCGTCAGGCCCGGAAGCTTGACGTCGAAGTCGTTGAAGATCTCCTGGAACTTCGGGATGACGAAGTACATGATCCCGGTCACGATCGCGACGGCGATCGAGATGACGACCGCCGGGTAGATCATGGCGCCCTTGATGCGCCGCTTCAAGCGCTCGCCCTTCTCCATGAATTCCGCCAGGCGCTGCAGGATGACGTCGAGCACGCCGCCGACCTCGCCGGCCGCGACCATCTTGACGTAGAGACGGCTGAACACCTTCTGGTGCTTGCCCATGGCGTTGGAGAGCGTCTCGCCGCTCATCACGTCGTCGCAGACGTCCGTGAGCGTGCGCTTGAGCTTGCCCGGCTTCTGCTGCATCTCGAGGATCTGCAGGCTGCGCAGGAGCGGAAGGCCTGCGTCCTGCAGCGTACTCAGCTGGCGCGTGAAGAGCGTGAGGTTCTTTGTGCTCACGCTCCCCAGGGAGAGACTGAAGCCCTTCTTCTTCTTCTTGCCCGCCGCCTCGGTGGCGGTGGTCGGGCCGCCCTTGGTCTTCTGCTCGCGGACGCTCGTCGGGAACATGCCCTGCTGCCGCAGCTGCGCGAGCGCATCGTCGGAGGTCTTCGCCTCCAGCGTGCCCTTGGCCTGCTTGCCTTGGGGTGTCATGGCTTCGTACGCAAAGGTCGGCATGCTCGGTCCTTTCGTGCCCGGCCGCGGCGGGCCAGGGCGGGTCTCACTCGTCGTTCATCGTTTCGCGGATGACTTCGTCGATCGTCGTCTGGCCTTCGTAGATGCCGAGCAGGCCGCTCTCGCGCAGCGTGCGCATGCCGCGCTTGCGGCACTCGGCGCGGAGCACCGCGGTGCTTGCCTGCTGCATGACCATCTCGCGAAGGTCATCATCCATCACCATGATCTCGTAGAGCGCCATGCGGCCCTTGTAGCCAGCCTTGCGGCAGGCGTCACAGCCCCGGCCTCGGTAGAAGTTCCGGCCACCGAGGTCGGCCAGGCGCATGCCCAGCTCCATGGCGAGTGCGTCGTTGGGAGCGAACTCCTCCTTGCACGACTTGCAGATGCGGCGCACCAGGCGCTGGGCCACGACAGCCTCGAGCGTGGCGGTGAGCAGGAAGCTCTCGACGCCCAGGTCCAAGAGACGCAGGATCGAGCTCGGTGCATCGTTGGTGTGCAGCGTGCTGAACACCAAGTGGCCGGTGAGGCTGGCCTGGATCGCGATCTGCGCGGTTTCGAGGTCGCGGATTTCGCCGACGAGGATCACGTCGGGGTCCTGGCGGAGGAAGCTGCGGAGCAACTTCGCGAACGTCAGTTCCTGGTCGTGATTGACCCCGCACTGGATCAGGCCGTTGATGTCGTACTCGACCGGGTCCTCGGCCGTCAGGATCTTGATGGACGGATCATTGATCGTCTGCAGGGCCGCGTACAGCGTGGTGGTCTTGCCGGAGCCGGTCGGCCCCGTCACGAGCACGATGCCGTTGGGCTTGTTGATCAGCACATCCATCTTCGCACGGTCGTCATCGCGCAGGCCGACACGGTCGAGCGAGAGCTGCACGTTGCCGCGGTCGAGCACACGCATCACGACGCTCTCGCCGTGAACGGTCGGGAGCACGGCGACACGAAGGTCGATCGGGTTGCCGTCGACGTTCATCTCGACGCGGCCGTCCTGCGGCAGGCGGCGCTCGGCGATGTTGAGCTTGGACAGCACCTTCACGCGCGACACGATGGCCATGGCCAGCGCCTTGGGCGGCGGCGTGAGTTCGTAGAGCACGCCGTCGATGCGGTAGCGCACGCGGAACTCGTCTTCGAACGGCTCCATGTGGATGTCGCTGGCCTTGTCCTTGATGGCATCCATGAGGTAGCCGTTGACGAGACCGACGATTGAGTTGTCGTTCGCAGCGGCCTCGGCGGTCGACAGGTCGAG
>JASGCG010000092.1 GCA_030054235.1 Bacteroidia bacterium | reverse complement strand
CGGGCACCGAGGTCGATGTCGCCGCCCTTCATGGTCTTCTTCGGCGTGCCCTTCTCGAGCTGGTCGAGGATGTCGGTGAGCATGTCGCCGAGGTAGATGCTCATGATCGCCGGCGGGGCTTCGTTGGCGCCCAGGCGGTGATCGTTGTGGGCGCTCGCGATCGAGGCGCGCAGCAGGTCGGCGTGCAGGTCGACCGCGCGGATGACCGCGCAGAGGCACGTGAGGAACTGCATGTTCGAGTGCGTGTCGTCGCGCGGGTCGAGCAGGTTCACGCCGGTGTCGGTCGACAGGCTCCAGTTGTTGTGCTTGCCCGAGCCGTTCACGCGGGCGAAGGGCTTCTCGTGCATCAGGCACATGAAGCCGTGCTCGCGCGCGGTCGAGCGAAGCACGTGCATGACGAGCATCTGGTGGTCGACGGCGATGTTGGCGTTCTCGTAGATCGGCGCGATCTCGTACTGGCCGGGCGCCACCTCGTTGTGGCGGGTCTTGACCGGGATGCCCAGCTCGAAGAGCTTGCGCTCGGCGTTGGCCATGAAATCCAGCACGTCGGCGGGGATCGAGCCGAAGTAGTGGTCTTCCATCTGCTGGCCCTTCGGCGGCGCGGCGCCGAGCAGCGTGCGGCCGCAGACGACCAGGTCGAGCCGCTCCGAACCCAGCGTTTCGTCGACCAGGAAGTACTCCTGCTCGCAGCCGAGCGAGGTGATGACCTGGCTCACGCCCTTGTCGGTACCGAAGAGCTTGAGCACGCGCATGGCCTGCGTGCTGACGGCTTCGATCGAGCGAAGCAGCGGGGTCTTCTTGTCGAGTGCCTCGCCGGTCCAGCTCACGAACACGGTCGGGATGCAGAGCGTGGCGTGGCCCTCGCTCGTGCGCAGGATGAACGCAGGGCTCGTGGCATCCCACGCGGTGTAGCCGCGTGCTTCGTAGGTGTCGCGGATGCCGCCGTGCGGGAAGCTGCTCGCGTCAGGCTCGCCCTGGATCAGCGCCGAGCCGCTGAACTTCTCGATCGCGGTGCCATCGCCCATCGGGTGCAGGAAGGCGTCGTGCTTTTCGGCGGTGGTGCCGGTGAGCGGCTGGAACCAGTGCGTGTAGTGCGTGGCGCCGTGCTCGAGCGCCCAGTCCTTCATCGCGGCGGCGACGGTGTTGGCGATGCCCGGATCGAGCGGCTTGCCGAGCTTCATCGTGGCCTGCAGCTTCATGCTGATCTCGGGCGGCAGGCGCTTGAGCATGTCATCGCCGCCAAAGGTCAGGGTGCCGTAGACATCGCTCGACCGTTCGGTGAGTGCGGTGGTGGTCATGGTGGTGGGGGTGGTGCGGTGGTTCATGGTGGTCCGTGCAGGTGGTTCGGGCCGCGCGATCGCGGATCCGACAAGGCTACGGGCGATCCGCTCGCGTTATCAAGGGCTTTTTGCCCATCGATCCGGGGGATCGGGGCGTCAGGCACCCCGCGCGTGCGATCGATCGCGTGCCGCAGCGGGCCGGCGCGACTGCACCCGCAGGAAGGTCGTTCCGAGCCAGCCGCGGCGCCGGAAGAAGAGCAGGAGCAGGATCGCTGTGCCCGCCATCAGGGCGAGAGCGAACGGGTAACCGTAATACCAGTCGAGCTCGGGCATGTTGAGCGGGCTGCGCTCGGGGTCGAAGTTCATGCCGTAGAGCCCCGCGATGAACGAGAGCGGCATGAAAATCGTGGCGATGATCGTGAGCACCTTGGTCACTTCGCCCATGCGGTTGCTCGTGACGGCCATGTAGATGTCGGTCAGGTCGGCGGCGATCGCACGCGCGTTGTCGAGCATGTCGAGCACGCGCGCGACGTGGTCGTAGGCATCGCGCAGGTAGAGCCGGTCCTCGGGCGAGAAAACGTGATCGGCCGAGAGCATCGCGCTCACGGCATCGCGCAGCGGCCACACCGCCCGCCGCAGCGTGGCGATGTCGCGCTTGAGGTGGCGGATCCGCACGATGTCGTCGCCGGTCGTGCGGAAGATCACCTCGTCCTCGAGCTGCTCGATGCGCTGCTCGAGCCGCTCGATGAGCGGGAAGTATGCATCGATCACGGTGTCGACGATGGCATACGCCGCGTACGAGGATGAACCGCTGGCGATGCGGCCCTTGTGGTCGCGGATGCGCCGGCGCAGCGGATCAAGGCAATCGCCATCGCCGCCTTCCTGCACGGTGACGATCCAGCCCTTCCCGAGCATGAGCGCGACCTGTTCCGTGCGGAAGTGCCGCTCGGCCAGGAACGGCATGGGCAGGATGATGCACGAGTGATCGCCGTACACGTCGATCTTGGCGCGCTGCGCCGTGTCGACGGCATCCTCCATCGCCAGGGGATGGATCCCGAAACGCTGCGCCACGGCTTCGAGGATGGCCAGATCACCGAGACCATCGACGTTGACCCACGCCACCTGATGTTCGGGCAGTTCGAGCGAGCGGATCGACTCAGGGGTTTCCAGCACGCGCTCGGCGCTCGTGCCATGGCCAAAGGTCATGAGCTGCACGATGGTGGGCCGTGTCGAGGGCTCCGCCGTGAGCGTGCCCGGCGGAAGGTTGGCCCGCGGCATCAGCCGCTTGCGCGTGGAGAGCAGCATGCTGGCAGGCTACCGGGAGCCCGCGCCCGACGGACGACCATGCTCAGCGCCCAGTGCTCCTTGTTCAGCGCTCAGCGACCGTCGCCGGTCGAGCCACCCATCCACGCAACCAGCAGCCACGCGGCGAGCGCGGCGCGCAGGCTCCACCCGATCGTGCGGATCCAGTTGGAACGCACGAGCGCTGCGTGCGCAGCGTCGTCGAACCCCTGCGCGAGCTGACCGTGCAGGGGAACTTGCATCGCGAACGTGCTCAGCCAGATCGTGGCCAGAAGCACCGCGCCGGCCAGAGGAACCCAGCGCGGAATGCCGCGGGCCGCAAGGTCACCCATGGCCAGGAGCAGCAAGCCGGTGCAGGCCGCCTCAATGAGCATGGCCGTGCCGACCACGGGCGTGATGCGCGATGCATGCGACCGCTCATAGGCAGCGAATCCATCGGCGCCGACCATGCCGAAGAGCGGGTAGTGCACGACCTGGATGATCCAGATGACGCCCGCCATGAAGCAGGTGGCGGCGGCATGGAGGACAAGAAGCCACGGCATGCGAACGGGTTCGCGCGCCGCCCGGCGCAGGATGCAGCGGCCTGATGATCGTGGCGCAAGCGCCGCGCTCCACGTGCGGAGCCGGCACGCAGTGCGGCCCGACCCGCGGCGTCAGGGCACGTCGAGGAACTCGACGCGGTCAAGCGCCGGCGTGATCAGCGCCACGGTCGCCCGCTCGACCCGCACGAACGCGCCAGGATTGACGATGCGGGTCGGACCTGCGCGCTCATCGCAGCGCACATGAGTATGCCCATGCAACAGGAATGCGGGCCCGCCGCGCAGCAACCGATCGACGACCGACTGCAGGTGCCCGTGCGTGAACGCCACCTCCACGCCATCGACCGTGAGCACCGAACCGTCGGGGTGCATGTCCAGGCCGAGGAACCGGGCGTACTCACCCAGCGCATCGTCGTCGCAGTTGCCCAGGCAGAGCGAGCACGGTTCACCGGCAAAGAGATCGATCACGCGCTCGTCCTCGGCATCCCCGAGGTAGACGAACCGCGTTGCGCCATGCCGCTTCAGGAGCTCGATCGCGGTCGTGGCCGCACCGATCTTGCGATGCACGTCGGAGAGCACGCCCAGCACCTGCGGAGTCGTCGTCATGGCGGGAGTATGACGCGCAAGGCGCGCTGGCGTGACCTCCATTCACCTCACCCGTGCAACCATGCTGGTTGCCGCGGTAGCCTCTCTCTCCCATGCGCATCGCCACACGCTTCGCTCCCAGTCCGTCCGGCCACCTTCACGTGGGCGGCGCCCGAACCGCGCTCTTCTGCTGGGCCTTTGCGAAGGGCCGCGACGGCACGTTCATCCTGCGCATCGAAGACACCGACCAGAAGCGCTCGAGCGATGCTGCGAGCATCGGCTTTGCCAAGGATCTGCACTGGCTCGGCATCCTGTGGGACGAGGGACCGGAGTGGCAGGGCGTCGGCGGCGGTCCGCACGGCCCGTACTTCCAGAGCGAGCGCCTGGAGATCTACAACCACCACCTGCAACGACTGCTCGATGCGGGGCACGCGTACTACGCGTTCGAGACCGGCGACGAACTTGACGCCAAGCGCAAGGCCGCATCGGCCGCCGGCAAGCCCTATCGCTACGACCGCGCAGCGCTCGCACTTTCCCCTGACGAAGTGAAGGCCAAGCTCGCCGCCGGTGTACCTGCCGTGATCCGCCTCAAGTGCCCGGGCCACGACGTGACGATCATGGACGAGGTGCTGGGCGAGGCCACGATCCCGGCGACTGAGATCGATGACTTCGTGATCCGCAAGGCGGATGGCTTCCCGACCTACCACTTCGCCGTGGTCGTCGATGACGAGCTCATGCAGGTCTCACACGTGCTGCGCGCGCAGGAGCACTTCACGAATACGGCCAAGCACATGCTCCTGCAGGATGCGCTGGGGTTCCGCCGACCGGCTTACGCGCACCTGCCGATCATCTGCAATCCTGACGGCAGCAAGATGAGCAAGCGCGACAAGGACAAGGCGCTTCGCAAGGCGGTGGCCGAACGCAAGCTCACCGAGCCGCCGGCGGGCACGGTCGAGCCCGCGGCGTGGGCCGCATGGCTGGGTGACAAGAACGTGCAGCTCGACCTCGACACCGGACAGAAGCTCGCCGATGTGCTCGGGATCACGCTGCCCGAGATCAACGTCGACGACTTCAAGCGCTCGGGCTACCTGCCCGAGGTGCTCATCAACTTCCTGGCGCTCAACGGCTGGAGCCCGGGCAACGACATCGAGAAGTTCGATCTTGAGTTCCTGCGCACCGCGTTCGATCCACGCCGAGTGGTCAAGACGCCGGCCAAGTTCGACCGCGTGAAGCTCCTGAGCTTCAACTGCGATGCGATCACCGGCATGCCGCACGAGGAGTTCCTGCGCCGGGCGAGCGCGCACGGCCGCATGTACCACGCTGCGTTCATGGACCGGCTCGGGGAGCAGGGGATCGCCATGCTCGCCAAGGCCAGCCAGGAACGCAGCAAGACCCTGGATGACATGTTCCGAGGCAATCGCTTCTTCGTGATCGCCGACGAGGCGCTCGCGTGGGAGCGTTCGAAGAACACCGAGAAGGCCATGCTCGGCGAGTCACCCAACGGCTGCGACCACCTGCGCGCGCTGCTGCCGGTGCTTGGCAGCGTGACCGAGTGGACCTCTGCCGGTATCGAAGCCGCGGTCAAGCCCTACGCCGATGCACATGCTGGCGGCCAGCTGGGCAAGGCAGCGCAGCCCTTGCGCATTGCGGTCAGCGGCGGCACGGTCAGCCCACCGATCTTCGACACGCTGGCCATCCTGGGCAAGGCGAGCACGCTGCGCCGCATCGAGTTGGCGATTCAGGCGTTCGCCGCGGCGCCGGCCTGAGTGATCAGGCCCAACGGCACGACCTCGTCGCAGCGCGCCGCGTTCACGGCAACCGCGCCGACCGCGCGCTCAGAACAGCGGCACGAGCAGTTGCGCCAGTCCCAGCAGCAGCGCGATGCTCGCGACGTCGGTCACCGTGGTCAGCGCAATGTGGCTCGTGAGCGCCGGGTCGAACCCGAACTTCTTCAGGATCCACGGGGTCGCGGTGCCGCAGAGCCCAGCGATGATGCTGGCGATGAGCGTGGCGATGGCGGTGGCCACGGCCAGCGCCATCGGTTCGGGCTGGTCCTTCAGGGTGACAGCCACGTACATGCCGATGCCCGCGATCGGCCCACAGACCAGCCCCTGCAGCAAGCCGACCATGAACTCCTTCGCCAAGGCCGACTGAAGCCGGATGGTCTTGATGTCAGCGAAGGTCATCGCCCGCACCATGACTGCCAGAGCCTGCTCGCCGGTGTTGATCGTCTGTCCCACGAGCACCGTCAGGAACGACGCCAGCAGCACGAATTCCTTGAGCGTTCCCTCGAAGAGCACCACGATCGCCGCGGGCAGGAAGCACGTGCCGAGGTTGAGGACCAGCCACGGCAGCCGCTTGAGGAGCGATTCCTTCACGGGCGTGCTCAGGCGTTCGTCACGGTCGACCCCGACGCTCTCGCCGCCACGTTCACCGAGCTCCAGGCTGGCCTCGCGAAAGAGGACATCTGCCCGCAGCGTGCCCACGAAGCGCGAGCGATCATCGAGCACGGCGTACTCGAGCACGCGCTCGGAGAGCGCACGGCGGTAGATATCGAAGAGCGCATCGGTTGCCTTGACCAGGGGCACCGTCGCGTGCATCACACTGGCCATGGTGGCCGCGTATGCGTGCGTGACCAGATCCTGCATGCGGACCCAGCCCACGAGCTTGCCGCCGTGCTCGACGACCCAGACCACGAACACGTTGGAACTCGCATCCATCGCGCCGACCTTCTCGATCGTTGCGCCCACGGTGTCATCGGGGCGCGCGCTGATGCGCGGGGAGTACATCACGCGGCCCACGCTGCGCTCGGGGAAGATCCGGGCGTTGGCGAGCCGGAAGACCACGCGCGGATCGAGGGCCTCGAGAACCTCGACCTGCTGGGCTTCGGTCAGCGAGTCATACAGTCGGATCGCGGCGCCACTGTTCAGTGCATCGAGCACCCGAGCCACGGCGACGGGGTCGAAGCCGCCGATCTCTGCAAGCAGTGCATCGGGGCCCTGCGAGAAGAGGATCGTGCCCAGTCGTTCGGACTCGGTC
>JASGCG010000091.1 GCA_030054235.1 Bacteroidia bacterium | reverse complement strand
CGACATCGACCAAGCCTGCCGCCGGTGAAACCAGCGTCATGGTGCGCTCGCGCAACCTCGATCGACTCATGCGGCTTTCGGGCGAGGGCATGGTCGAGGCCCGACGGCTCGACGCCATGCAGGCACGACTGCGCGCGATCCGCACGCGCGAACGCGCGCTCGAGGATCTGTTCGATCGCCGGCGACAGCGGCAGGACGTGAGCGACCTTGATCTTGAACAGGCACACGCCGCGATCCGCGGCGAGGTCGCGCTGCTCGAAGCCGACCTGCAGGCGCACCTGCGCCGAACCGAGGAACTCAGCACCACGCTGCACCACGAGGCGATCGATTGCCGCATGCGCCCGTTCGGCGATGCCTGCCTGACGATCCCGCGCACGGTGCGTGACCTTGCCCGCTCGCTCGACAAGGATGCGACAGCACGGCTCGAGGGCCAGTCGGTGAGCGTGGACCGCGACATCCTGCGCAAGCTCGAGGCGCCCCTGACGCACCTCGTGCGCAACGCGCTCGACCACGGCATCGAATCGCGCGCAGAGCGCGCAGCCAGCGGCAAGCGCGCGCAGGCCACGCTGCGGGTCGCGGCCGTGCACCAGGCCGGCATGCTCGTGGTCGACGTCGCCGACGACGGCCGCGGGATCGACCTCGCCCGGCTGCGCACGAAGATCGTCGAACGCAACCTGAGCACGCCCGAACTCGTGGCACGCATGAGCGACCGCGAGCTCACCGACTTCCTCTTCCTTCCCGGCTTCAGCACGGCGAAGGCAGTCACCGATCTCTCGGGCCGCGGCGTCGGGCTCGACGTCGTGCAGACGACCGTGCACGAGGTCGGCGGCAGCGTCGAGGTGCAGACCGAGCTCGGTCGCGGCACGACCTTCCGCATGCGGCTGCCGGTCACGCTCAGCGTGCTTCGTGCAGCGATCGTGTCGATCGCCGGCGAGCCATATGCCATGCCGCTTGCACGCATGGAGCGCATCGATCGGCTCGATCACCACACGCTCGAGCATGTCGAAGGCCGCTTGGCGGCGCGCGTGAACGACGAGGTCATCGGGCTCGTGCGCGGCGATGAGCTGCTCGGCATCCCGGGCGATGCCGAACGTGGCGCCCTGGCGGTGGTGAGCCTTCGCACCCGCCAGCGCACGCTCGGCGTGATCGTGGATGGATTCCTCGGCGAGGAAGACGTGGTGGTGCAGCCGCTCGACGAGCGGCTCGGCACCGTGCCCCACGTCTCCAGCGCGAGCGTGCGCCAGAGCGGCGAGCTGGTGCTGATCCTCGATGCCGATGCGATGGCGATCGATGCTGCACGCCGGCTCGACGAGGGCACGCTGCGCGGCGCTGCAGCCGGCAGCGAGGATGCGCGGCGGCGCGTGCACCGCGTGCTCGTCGTCGAGGACTCGCTCACGGTGCGTGAAGTCGAGCGGCAGATGCTCACCCGCGCCGGCTACCAGGTGGATGTCGCGGTCGATGGGCTCGATGGCTGGAATGCCCTGCAACGGGAGCGGTACGACCTCGTGCTCAGTGACGTGGACATGCCGCGCATGAACGGTCTCGAGCTCGTGCGGCGCATCCGCGCGGATCGCAGGCTCTCGCACCTGCCGATCGTGATGGTCTCGTACAAGGACCGCGAGGAGGACCGGCTCGCGGGGCTCGAAGCAGGCGCGACGGCGTACCTGACCAAGGGCGCGTTCCACGATCGGACGCTCCTCGACACCGTCGCCGACCTGATCGATGCGTCGGGCGAATGATGCCACGGGTACAGTCCTCGCGTGCGCGTTGCGATCGTCAATGACCTGAAGCTCGCCGTGGAAGTGCTGCGCCAGTCGGTGCTGCGCATCCCCGGTGCCGAAGTTGCGTGGATCGCCGAAGACGGACGCCAGGCGATCGAACGGTGCGCACAGGACCTGCCCGACCTCGTGCTCATGGACATGCAGATGCCCGTGATGGACGGCGCCATCGCGACGCGCGAGATCATGCGCCGCACCCCGTGCCCGATCATCGTCGTCACGGCATCGATCCAGGCGAACCTGGATCGCGTGTACGACGCGCTGGGCGCGGGGGCGCTCGATGTCACGACCACGCCGACCTTCGGCCCCAGCGGTTCGATCGACGGACTCGACTCGCTCGCGCGCAAGATCGATCATGTGCGGCAGCTGGATCGTGGCCATGACGTGCGGGTGCGCGAGGTCGCGACCGGTGCTCCGCGCGGCCACGGCATCATCGCCATCGGCGCAAGTACCGGCGGGCCGCAAGCACTTGCGGCTGCCCTGCCACGCGGCATGGCGCTCGCCGCACCCGTCGTGATCGTGCAGCACATCGACCGCGCGTTCGCGCCTGGACTTGCAGAGTGGCTCGGTCGCGAGACAGGGCATGCGGTCGTGCTCGCCCAGGATGGCCAGGCCCCGACCGCTGGCACGGTCCACGTGGCGTGCAGCGACGATCACCTCGTGCTTGAGCATGGTCGCTTCGCGCATCGAGCCGAGCCGCGGTCGCTGGCGCACCGTCCATCGGTGGATGTCTTCTTCGAGAGCCTCGTCGGCCAGCCTTGCGGCGTGGCGGTGCTGCTCACGGGCATGGGCCGCGACGGCGCCGAGGGGCTGCGCGCGCTGCGTCGCGCCGGTTGGCACACGATCGCGCAGGATGAAGCCACCAGCGTCGTCTGGGGCATGCCTGGCGCCGCCGTCGCGCTCGGCGCCGCCGTCGAGGTCCTTCCCATCCAACGCATCGCGCAGGCCATCGAGATCGCCTGCGCCGCACCCAGGAGCGCATGATGAGCGACCTTGCCGGAACGATCACTCCCCGCATCAGCGTGCTGCTCATCGATGACCAGGCGATCATCGGCGAGGCGATGCGCCGCATCTGCGCCACGCAGCCCGACATCACCTACCACTTCGTCAGCGACCCGACCAAGGCGATCGAGGAAGCGCTGCGCGTGCAGCCCACGGTGATCCTGCAGGACCTCGTGATGCCCGGCGTGGATGGGCTCGACCTCGTGCGCGAGTTCCGCAAGGAGCCGGGCACCGCCGAGATCCCGCTGGTCGTGCTGAGTTCCAAGGAGGAAGGCACGACCAAGGCCGAGGCCTTCGCGCGCGGGGCCAACGACTACATGGTCAAGCTGCCGGATCCGCTCGAGATCATCGCGCGCATCCGCTACCACTCGAAGGGCTACATCGCCGCGCTCGAACGCAACGCCGCCTACGAAGCGTTGCGCTCGGAGCTGCACCAGGCGGCGGAGTACGTGCGCAGCCTGCTGCCCGAGCCCATCGACGAGCCACGCCTGCGCACGAGCTGGGAGTTCACGCCCTCGGCCTCGCTCGGCGGGGACTGCTTCGGCTACCGCATGCTCGATGGCGACCGGTTCGCATTCTGGCTCATCGACGTCTGCGGCCACGGGGTCGGGCCGTCACTCCTCTCGGTGAGCGTGCGCAACATGCTGCAGGGCCTCACCGGCTCGCTCGACCTGGGAGAGCCCGGGCTCGTGATGGCGGCGCTCAACGCATCGTTCCAGATGTCGAAGCACAACAACCTGTACTTCACCGGCTGGTACGGCGTGCTTGACCTGCGCACGCGCTCGCTGCGGTGGTCAGGCGGCGGCCATCCGCCGGTCATGGCGGTCGGGCCGTCGGGCGTGCGCGAGTTCGAGTCGCAGAACCCGATCGTCGGCATGATCGACGGCATGCCCTACGAGGAAACGCAGGTGCACCTTGATCACGGTGACCGGCTCTACCTCTACAGCGATGGCCTCGTTGAGATCCAGCTCTCCGACGGCTCGGTCTGGAGCCACTCGCAGTTCCGTGAGTTCCTGACGCGCGATGCGCTCCACACGGCCAAGCCGCTCGCGCGCATGCTCGAGCACACGACGCAGCTGCAAGGCTCGCCGCATTACGCCGACGACGTGAGCGCCGTCGAGATCGAGGTCCGCTGAGCGATGTCGACCGGGGAGCAATGGTCGCTCTTCGGCGGATCGGGCGATGAACCGGCCATCGACGGCGCCGTGGCGCCATGCGCACCCGATCCTGCACTCGCGGCGCTCGGCGCGGCGCTGCCGGCGTCGATCAGGCTCGGCACGAGCTCGTGGAGCTTTCCGGGCTGGAAGGGGCTGGTCTATGCGGGCCGCCACAGCGAGTCGGCGCTTGCACGCGATGGCCTGCGCGCCTACGCCCAGCACCCGCTCCTGCGCACGGTCGGCGTGGACAAGACCTACTACCGCCCTGCACCGATCGAGGAGTTCATGCGGTTGGCGGAGCAGGTCCCGCGCGACTTCCGCTTCTTGGTGAAGGCGCACGAGTCGATCATGCAGCCTGCACAGCCGCTCGATGGCTGGCGACCTGCACCCGGCGCGCCGCATCGGCCGTCGCGATGGCTCGATGCCGCCTTTGCAGCCGATGAGATCGTGGCGCCATGCGTGGGCGGGCTCGCCGAGCGCTGCGGTCCGATCCTCTTCCAATTCTCGCATCTTGGGGTCCGCACCGATCGCGAGGCCGAACACATCATCGATGAGGTCGGCGAGTTCCTTGCTCGGCTGCCGCCGGGCCCGCTCTACGCGATCGAGTGGCGCGATCGTCGCATGCTCCGGCCGCAGTACCTGGCGATGCTCCGATCGACCGGTGCGAGCCACTGCTACTCGGTGCACCCATCGATGCCCGGGCCGATTGCGCAGGCCGAGCATGTGCCCGTGGACGCCAACCGCGTGCTCTGCTGCCGGTGGATGCTCCACAGCAGACTCTCGTACGAGGAGGCCAAGGAGCGGTACGCCCCCTTCGATCGCATCGTCGATCCCGATCCCACCGGTCTGCTCTCGTGGGTGAAGCTCAATCGGCACGCAGCCGCGGCGGGGCTTGCCGGATTCGTCATCGTGAACAACAAGGCCGAAGGCAGCTCGCCGCGATCCGTCGAGCGGCTTGCACGAGCCTTGCATGATGATGGTATGACGCGCGCATGAGCACACCGATCGACCGTCGTGATGCCCTTGCCGCCGCCGCTGGACTCGCGCTGGCACCGCTGCTCGGTGTCTCGCGTGCGCAAGCAGCCGCTGCGCCGATCCAGGCGGCAACGCTGGCGAAGCCCTTCCGCCTGATCCACATGACCGACATCCACGTGCAGCCCGAGCGCCAGGCCGAGCGCGGGGCAGCGCAGGCGTGGGCACGCGCGCAGGAGCTCAAGCCTGACCTGGTGATCACGGGCGGCGACACCGTGATGGATGTCTTCGATGCCAAGCGCGACCGCGCCAAGGTCATGCGTGCGTGCTACGAGAGCATGATGAAGGATGTCTCGGTGCCCGTGCTGCACACGACCGGCAACCACGACATCCTGGGATGGAACCGCTCACGCACCGATGTCCCGCTCGACGCCACCGACTGGGGCAAGAAGTGGGCCTGCGAGACGTTCGCGCAGCCGCGCAACTGGTTCTCGAGCGATCGCGGCGGCTGGCGGTTCATCGTGCTCGACAGCGTGCAGCCCGATGGCAACGGCTACAAGGGATTCCTCGATCCCGAGCAGCGCGCGTGGTTCGAGGCCGAGCTCAAGGCCACGCCCGACGGCACGCCGATCTGCGTGGTGAGCCACATCCCGATCATCGCGATCACCGCGATCACGTACGGCAAGCCGCCATCGCGCGGCAACGACACGATCCTCTCCGGCGGCGAGATGCACACCGACTGCGCCGAGCTGCATGAACTCATGCGCGCGAGCGGCAAGGTGCGGCTCTGCCTGAGCGGCCACATCCACCTGCGCGACCGCTGCGAGACCGACGGCATCACCTACATCAACGATGGCGCCGTCAGCGGCTCGTGGTGGAAGGGTCCGCTCGAGGGGATTCCCGAGGGCTTTGGGGTGCTCGACCTTCGCCCCGACGGCACGTTCGACCATCGGTACGAGACCTACGGCTGGACGGCGCAGGGCTGATCACGCAGCGGCCGAACGTACAGAGCGCACGCGGGCACCCCGCGCACCGGCACCCGAGCGATGCATCCCGCTCGGCTCAGTGATGGTTGTGCTTGGGCACGAACGCCTGCGCGAAGACCCCGAGCACCGTCGCCAGATAGCCGATCCCCGAGATCATGAGCACGGCGCCGGCGATGCGGCCCTCGACCGTGACCGGGAATCGATCGCCGTAGCCCACGGTCGTCACCGTGGTCATGGCCCACCAGAGCACATCGCTCGCGCTGCGGATGTTGCCGTCGGGCGCCTGGTGCTCGAAGTGGAGCACGAGGATGCAGATCAGGATGAAGAGCAGCTGGATGAAGAAGGTCGCACCGGCCATCGTGATGCTGCGACGCTCGACCTTGGCGGATTCCCAGAGGATGCGCGCGGCCCGCAGCAGCATCAGGAAACGCAGGACCCGCGCGAGCCGCAGCCAGCGCGTCTCGAGCACGAACGGGATGCTGCTCAGGAGATCGACGATCCCCCAGCCGAAGAGGTACTTCAGCTTCGACGGCGCCTTCCACAGGTGCCTCAGGAAGTCGTAGAAGAAGAAGAGGCAGAGCACGAAGTCGACGGCGGTGAGCACGCCGATCACATCAGGCTCGCTGGGTGACAGGAAGAGGCCCACCGAGACGAGGATCGCCAGCATGGCCAGCGCCGCCATGTAGATGTGGTAGACCGAATCCTGTCGCTCGGCTTTCGCCTGCTGCACGGGCGTCCGCTCAGCCGGCATTGGCACGGGCGCGATGGCGCGCGGGGTCCGTCGCGGCCGTCGTGGTGGGCAGACGCTGGGCATGGCGGAAAGGTAGCGGCCCTCGCCCGCCGCGTGGACCTAGAG
>JASGCG010000090.1 GCA_030054235.1 Bacteroidia bacterium | reverse complement strand
CTGCACGCCGAGGGAGAAGGCCCGGCCGGGATCGCGGATCGCTTCGATCACGCCGTCGTCGCTTCGGCCGATGAGTTCGTACGGACCTGCATCGCCCAGCGCCTGGTGATGCCAACTCGCGACCGGCCCGTTGCCGAGCTCGCTGGTGACCTCATGGATGCGGTCATGGCGATGGCGCTCGCCGTCGGCGATCTCGTCGTGCAGGTGCTGGATCAGGCGGCAACCCCGGTGCACACCCATCAACTGCATGCCCAGGCAGATGCCCAGGACCGGCACATCGGGGTGCTCGTCGAGCCAGCGGAGCGTGGCGAACTCCGCCTGCTGGCGCTCGGGGAGCATGCACTCCGCCTTCGCGTGCAGGGGAATGCCCAGAGGCCGTGTATCGATGTCGTCGCCGCCGGTCATCATCACGCCATCGACCGCTTCGAGCATGCGCGCCCGCTCGCTGGCGATGCAGGGCAGGATGAGCGGCGTACCGCCGGCGCGCAGCACCGCCTGAACGTAGGTGTCGTTGAGGCGGTGGCGCAGCCGGCCGCCATCGTCGACGAGGTCTGCGGTGATTCCGATGACAGGCATGGACGGATGGTAGGGGCGCGCGGTATCACGCCACCATGCGCATTGCCCTCGCCGCGTCGATCCTGCTGGCCCTGGGAGCTGCACGCATGCTCGAGCCCACGCCCGCCGAGCTCTTGGCGCAGGATGCGAAGGCGTTCCTCGATGCGCTTGATCCCGCGCAACGCGCAGCGGCAGCCGTGGCGATCGATGCGCCCGCTCGCACGGCGTGGTCGTTCGTCCCTGGAGACCGCCCCGGCATAAGGCTCGATGCGTTGCAGCCGGAACAGCGCGAGCGCGCGCTGGCGATGGCACGCCGCGCGCTCAGCGACCACGGCTGGAAGGTCGTGCGTGGCGTCTTCGCGCTCGAAGGGATGCTCGGTGCAGGCCAGCCCGATCGGTACAACCCGCTCTGGTACGACGTGCTTGTCTTCGGCGATCCGATGGTGCCGCCGTGGGGCATGCGACTGGAGGGTCACCACCTGTCGCTGCAGGTCATGAGCGACGGCACGCAGGTCACGGCCACGCCGATGTTCGTGGGCGTGGCGCCGTTCACCGTCAAGGGCGGCGAACTCGATGGCTTCTCGCCGCTCGGCCGTGAGCGCGACTTGGCGTTCCTCCTCTGGGGCATGCTCTCGCCCGAGCAACGCGCGAAGGCACGCCTTGGGCCCGAGGCGCCGGCCGATGTGCTCGGCGTGCCCGGTGGCGAGGCGCGCTTGAAGGATCGTGCAGGGCTCGAAGCGATGCACATGACCCGCGAGCAGCGCGATGTGCTCTGGTCACTCGTGCGTGCGTTCGCGGCGCGCCTGGCCTCGCCGTTCGAGAAGGCCGAGGTCGCGCGGTGGCGTGCCGCAAGCGTCGATGCGATGGTGTTCGCGTGGATGGGCGGCGACGATCCCGCGCAGCGGCACTACTTCCGGGTCGTGGGCGATGGCTTCGCGGTCGAGTTCGACTGCACCAGTGGCGTAGACCATGTGCATGCGGTCTGGCATGACCTCCGCCGCAACTTCGGCGATCCGTTCCTCGAGCATGCGAAGGAGCATGCAGCAGGCGCGGCACACGCGCATCCGTGATCACCAAGGTCTGCGCAGCGGTGCATCACACAGCTCAACGCTGCGTACGCGATCAAACGGCAGCGTCATCCGTGCGGATGACGTCTCGCCGCACACGATGCGGTCATTGCCCCGGCTGCGCGCGCTGGCGGTTGGCCCACTCCGCACCAGCCTGCTCGACGTAGGCGATCAGGTCGATGATGTCATCCTTCGAGAAGGAATCGAGCAGGTGCGCCGGCATGGGACTGGTCGCCGAGAGTGCCCGTGCCCGGATCCGCGCCACCGGCACCTCCTGACGCGCCTTGCCGTAGGGGTCGACGGTCAGCGTGACGATGCCTTCACGCTCGCCGAGGATGCGCCCTGTGACGGTCGATCCATCATCGAGCGTGAGCGTGGTGAAGGCGTACTGGTCGCTGACGACCTTGCTCGGTTCGAGGATCGCGGTGATGAAGTCGGCGCGCGAGAATCGGCTGCCGGCCGCGGTGATGTCGGGACCGATCGATTCACCCGAGTCCGCGAAGCGGTGGCACTGCAGGCACATGCCGGCCTCGAGGACTCGACGGCCGTTGCCGAGGTTGCGTGGCGTCGTCGCTTCGGCCAAGTGGGCGTAGAGCGCCTCGAGCTTCCACTCGGTGAGCGGCTTGCCGCCGCCGGCGGCGACCGGCGCGCGCTCCTCGCGCATCGCGGCCCGCATGCGGTCGTAGGCCTCACGCTCGTCGTGCGGCGTGCGTTCCTGCACCTGCCGCTCGATCGCATCGACGAAGCCCTGCAGGCTGAAGCCGCCGCGGAACGCGCGTGCATCCTCGATCCAGAGCACGAGGGCGCGGCGCTGGTCAGGCGTGAGGTCGCTGCGCAGGCGCAGCGGCATCGCAAACGCCATCGCATCGGTGCCTTCGGTCGACTCGAGCAGCTCCACGGTCGTGGCGATTGCTTCGGGCGAACCAAGGCCGACCAGGAGTTCGGCGAGCGTTCGGTCCAGCGCCACGTCGCCTGACGGATAGAGCTTGCCCAAGGCCGCAATGACTGAGTTCGCTGCATCGGGTGCGGGCTGCACGGCCGACCACGCGCTCGCGTGCTCACTGCACCACGTCGTGCCGCCGAGCCGCGCGATCGCGATCGTTGCCATGCGTGCAAGGCCCTGCCGGCATTCGACCTGGTTGCACAGCGGGAAGTCCGCCATGATCGCCGGCAGCATCGCCAGGAGCCCGCAGCGATCCTCGTTCGACCCAACGCGGGCGAGCGCGACCATCAGCTCCAGGCGCGCACGGAACGAGAGCGTGGCGTCGCTCACGCGGGCGCGCCACGATTCGATCGGCAGGGCCTCGATGGCCACGCGAGCCGTGAAGCGCGTGAAGCGGTCAGGCGAGCCCAGGAGCGGCAGCAGCGTGGCGAGTCGCTCGTTGGTGATCGTGGCATCGGGCGTTGGACCTGCGAGCATGGGCGCGAGCGCGAGTCGCTCGCTGACGTGCGGAGGCGTCGGCGGTTGATCCTGCTTGGTCTGTCCCGTCATCTTCAGAGGAAGCCAGTCGATCCGATAGAGACCGCTCTGGGTTCCACGGCCACCCGTCAGCACATACATGGCGCCATACGGACCAAACTCGATGTCGGTCACCGGCATCGGTCGGCCTGTGGCGAACGGTTCCCAGCGTCCGCGCCATGTCGTGCCATCACGAACCAGTTCGACGGCGAGGATGCGCCCGTAGGACCAGTCCGCGATGAAGAGCCGATCGCGCCAGGGGGCCGGGAACAAGCTGTTGCGTGCGAACGTCACGCCGACGGGGCTCGCAGGATCCGTGTCGACGACCGCGGGAAGCGTGTCGATCGCGGTCGGGTGCAGCTTGGCGCTGCCGGATCGCCAGCCGAAGTCGCCGCCTTCGACCAGGTGCAGCACGCGCGGGGCGCGGTACCACGGCGCACCGATGTCCCACTCCATGTCGCTGTCGTAGGTCATGGCCTCGCCATCGACGGTGAAGTCGATGTCGCACGCGTTGCGCATGCCGCACGCCACGATCTCGCAGCGCGATCCATCGGTGGCGCATCGCACGAGCATGCCACCGGGTGCCATGATGCCGTGCGCGTGGCCGCGCGGATCCCACTCGCGCTCCATCACCAGGTCTTCCGCCCAGTGGCGCACCGGTGAATCCTTCGCCGCGCACTCCGGCACCGGCACATGGTTGCCCAGGATCGCCCAGATGCGGCCGTCTGGTCCCTTGCGGATCCCGTGCACGCCGTGCTCGCCGCCACCACCCCAGGCATAGAGCCGCTCATGTCGGTCATAGGTGCCGTCGCCGTCGGTGTCGGTCAGGCGCCACAGGCCACCGCCATCCTTGGGTTCGCGGGTGCTGTTGGCCCAGAGCACGTTGCCATCCGCGCAGAGGCCATGCACATCACGCACCGGGACATCGAGCGTCGTGATCGTGGGCGGCGTGGTGGACAGGTCGATGCGGTGCAGGCCTTCGTACTGCGAGCCCACGATCGCACGGCCTTTGTCGTCGAAGCACATCGAGATCCATGAACCATGGCCAGCACCGGCACTCGCCAGGAGCTCGATCGTGAAACCCTCGGGCACCTGGATCATGTCGGCCGGCGGAGCCTGCCCGCCATCAGCCAGGGCAGGAGCAGCCAGGAAGAGCGACGCAGTCAGGCCGATGGTGCGCATGCGACCATGCTAGGCCAGGCAGCGCGATCCACGATGCGTTGCCGTCGCGACGAGCAGGCCCCGTCAGGGCTTAGGGATCCTGTTGAGCGTGTACATCGCCAGGTCGTGCAGCAGCGGTTCACCATCGCCAGCGCGCTTGAGCCCCGTGGCGCGCAGTTCATGCACGAAGGTCGGTCGCAGGCCCTCGACCGACAGCTCGATCACGAGTCCATCGTCGCTGACGCCCAGCGGCGTGACGGCCAGCTGCTTCGTCTCGATCTCCGGACTGCCGTAGGGCTCGAAGTACCAGTAGGTGTAGCTCGACATCGACCAGGTCGTCGGGTCGAGCGCGCTCGCTCGATCGACAGGTTGCGTCGTCGTGATGCGGAAGCCCATGGGCGTGGCGCGCATCGACAGGATCTCGAAGGGAACCTCGCCCTTCCACGAGAGTCTCTGCAGGCCTTCGCTGCGCGAGCCCGCGCTGGCCCAGCCGCGATTCGTCTCGCCGCACAGGATCGTGCCGGGCGATTCGAGCGCGATGCGGATGATGCCGCAGTCGAATCCATGTCGGAACGGGAAGACCGCGCCCTGCCACTGTCCATCGACCTGTTCGAGATCGATGCGGTTGATGGTGGCGGCGTACTGGTCGGGCACGAGGCACTGCCCCGCGAACGGCCCGAAGGATCCTGCCGGCAGCCACATCGGATTGCCGGGGCTGCGACCGGCCTTGTCGAAGGGCAGCCAGACTGCCGGCAGCCGGTAGTTGGGCATGCGTTGCGCGGCTTGGCCCTGCGTGATGCGATTGGGATGCTCGCCCTTGCTGCCGTCAGCGTTCGGTGCTGGCCACTTCACGAGCGACTCCGGCCGCGCCGTGTCATCGACGCCGAAGGGGTGCCCGTGGTAGTCGCCGCGCACGAGCTGGCTGAGCTTGCTCGTGGCGCACCACTCACCCTGGTTGTCGGTGTAGAAGACATCGCCCCACGGTGCCACGCCTACGCCGCATGGGCTGCGAAGGCCGGCGCACTCGTAGGAGATGGACCCATCAGGTGCGATGCGCACGGCCCAGCCGCGCCAGCGCGGTCGGCCGAAGGGTTCCTCGCCGAAGCCCCGGTTCAGCGTGACCCACGCCGATCCATCGGGCGTGAACGCAGGGCCGAAGGCGTACTCGTGGTAGTTGCCGCTGATGTCCCAGCCATCCTGCACGGTCTCGAACTGGTCGCCGCGTCCATCGCCATCGGTGTCGCGAAACCGCGTGAGCTCGCCGCGTTGCGTCATGTAGATCCACTGGTCTTCGCCGGGCTTTCGGGCCAGGCCCATCGGTTCGAGCAGGCCATCGGCGTAGAGCGTCCACGCGGGCTTCGCTCCGGGCTGTTCATGGACCAGCCACAATTCGCCGCGACGCGTGCAGACGAGCGTTCGGCCGTCACCCAGGGGCAGGATGCCGCTGACTTCGGGCACCACGCTTTCGGGCCACTCGATCGTGGTGATCGAGCTGTAGACCGCTTCACGCTCGGCCTGCGAGCGGTTGATCGACGATTGGCTGGCACGCGAGGCATCGTCGCCCTGCGCATGCACCAGCGTCGTGACGAGAAGGGCTGCTGCCACGGCGGCGAGTCGAGGGATCATCACCATGCGAGCTCCGTGCGCACGATGGCGCTGTAGGGGAACGAAGGATCATTCGAGGGC
Source organism: Bacteroidia bacterium (assembly GCA_030054235.1). Classification (GTDB taxonomy): domain Bacteria; phylum Planctomycetota; class Phycisphaerae; order Phycisphaerales; family SM1A02; genus SYIB01. The sequence goes on along the minus strand of JASGCG010000090.1, from coordinate 865 downwards.
TGCAGCGGTACGCCTGCCACCAGTTCAGCGCGACCGTCGATGGTGCGCACGACGGGGCGTGCTCCGCTCACGAAGAGCACCGGGCCGCCGTCAATGCGCCAGCCTTCGCCATCGGCGACGATCGACGATCCTTCGGCGAGCCTGAGCGAGACCGCATCATCGGTGGTGCGGGACTGGACGGTGAACGTTCGATTGAGCCGTGCGCCGCCGGTGAAGAGCACCGTACCCACGGTCTCGTCGACACGCAGGCCATCACGGCCGATCGAGAAGGTCGGGTTGCCGCGTGCATCGCGCTGCATGCCCAGGAAACGCAGTCCGCTGTGCGACGTGCTCGGCCATGGCGCGTCGGGCGCCGGCAGCACCGCGACTACTGGGCCGGTGGACACGGTCACGATCGACGATCCAGCGGGCATGCTCAGTTGGCCAGCGCGGCCGCGCCACGTTCCTTCGGCGTTCATGAACTTGCCCTTCCACGCCTTGGCCAGACGCAGCCCGCCGGCGTCATACACGGCCGAGATGCGCTCGGGGAAACCGATCGCGTGGCAGCGCGCACCGACGCCTTCCATGAAGGTGCCGAAGACGATCGTCCGCGCATCGGGCTCCAGGTCGTACTCGCCCGGAGCGACCGCGAGCCCCTTGGGCAGCGGCATGCTTCCGCCGAGCGAGAGGTAGGTCCAGACACCGTCGATCTGCTTCGTGCGGTCGCCGCCGGCGATGTCGGGGTAGACCCGCTGGTCGGGCGGCCAGAACGCGGGCATGCGCGTGCCCGGGCGGAAGCGCTGCGGATCGGCGAGGTAGGCACGGAACCAGCTTGGCCGCACACGCCCGTGCATGCTGGCGAGGTTCACGGCCGGCACACCGAGCG
>JASGCG010000089.1 GCA_030054235.1 Bacteroidia bacterium | reverse complement strand
ATGGCGGGGTGATCGACTGCCGCAGGGCCCACACACCGTTGGCACCGCGGCGATAGAGGTGCACCGCACACTCGCCTGATTCCTGCACGGGCTGCTTCGGGCTCGGCTGCCAGGCCTTCGGGCTTGCGATCGCGAGTTGATCCCCGGAAGCCGCGATGGCACCGCCGAACCAGATCGCCTTCAGCGCCGGATCGGGCGAGAGCGAGCCTGCGCCCGACCACGAGCCATCCTTGAGCGTGAAGAGGTAGACGCGCGGAGCATCGACGATCGTTCGACCCTGCTCGCCGCGGAAACGCGTGTCGACGGCGCTCACGGCCAGAAAGCCATCGCCCATTGCCATCGCGCTGCCGAAGGCCGGCTCCGCTCGTGTGGCTGGTGGCATCAACCGCTGCACTTGCTTCCAGCCCGACGCCGCCTGATCGCGCTTCCAGACGACGACTTGCCCGGCTCGGCCCTGCACTTCCGCACTGGTGAAGAGCCATTCGTCGTTGCCCACGACCGATTGCAGCACGGTCTCGGAGACGGAAGTGTCGCTGATCCCGGCGAGCTCGCGGGTGCCGACCCAGGTGCCGTCGGTCTCGCTGAAGGTCGCGATCTGGCCGTTGAAGCCGCCGGTGCGCACGCGCTCGGGGCCAGTGACGATGAGACGGTTGCCGGCCCACCCCGTGACCGATCCGAAGGTCGGCGAGACCGTGGGCTGCGATGCATCGAGCACGGCGCTCTCGCCAAGCTCGATCAAGGGTGCAGCGGCGGCGGGCTGCGGCACGACCTGCGTGGCGGGACGATCGACGGCCTCCTGCGGCGACGCCATCGCCAGGGCCGCAAGGCTCAGGGCCGCAACACGCGGAAACACGGACGAACGCAGCGAATCGTGGGTCATGCCCGTACTGTACGGGACGTCATGATCATCGTTGCCCTGCTTGTGCACGCGCTCGTCGCCGAACCGCCCTACCAGGAGCCGAGCGTGCCGCTCGATCCGAGGATCAAGGCTGATCGCATCACGAGCCTGGCACCACCCGCCACCGCGGCGACGCGACCCGTCGTGGCGCCGATCCACCGCATCAGTACATCGGCCACCGAGAGCGGCCTGCCAGCAGACCTGGATGCGCGCGCTCGTGCGGCCCTGCGCCGGGGCCTGGCATGGCTGGCCGCATCCCAGGATCCCGCAGGAGGATGGATGGTGGCCAAGGCCGCTGCGGGAACCGATCAGCCCAAGCCCAGCCAGGCCGCCGCGACCGCAGTCACGGGCCTCGCCGTCAAGGCGTTTGCGCAGGCGGGCGATGCGAGCCACGACGCGGCCGTCGCGCGCGCGCTTGCGTTCATCAAGGCCCAGGCCTTTCCCAATGGATCATTCGTCCCTGATCCTGAGGGGAGCCTCGGCAACTACGTCGCGGCCTCGGTGGCGATGGGGCTGGCCGCGCTCGACCGCCCCGATGAACTGCCGATGCTCGAGCAAACGGTCGAGTGGCTGCGCCAGAACCAGTGGGACCACACCGAAGGGCTCGCCTCGACCAAGGACTGGTACGGCGGTGCCGGCTACGGCAACTGGGGGCGTCCGGATCTTTCCAATACTCAACTCTTTCTTGATGCTTTGCACGATGCCGGCGTCAGCCAGGACGACCCTGCCGTGCAGCGCGCGCTCGCGTTCGTCACGCGCACGCAGAACCTCAAGGCGACCAATCCGTCATCCTGGGCGCAGTCCGGCAACGACGACGGCGGCTTCGTCTACACGCCTGCCAACGGCGGCGAGAGCTTCGCGAGCGAGGACGCGGGAGAAGGCCGCTACGGCGAGAAGCTTCCCGCCGGCACGCCGCGCACGCTCCGCAGCTATGGCAGCATGACCTACGCAGGCCTCAAGAGCCTGCTCTACGCAGGGCTGTCGCCCGACGACCCGCGCGTGAAGGCTGCCCGCGGCTGGATCGCGCTGCACTGGGGCTTCGACGCGAACCCCGGCTTGGGCACGCAGGGCCTCTACTACTACCGGCACGCCATGGCGCGCGCGCTGGCCGTGAATGGCGAGCGCGCGATCGTCGATGCCCAGGGCAAGGCCCACGACTGGCGCGCCGAACTCATCGAGAGCCTGCTGGCGGCGCAGCGGCCCGACGGATCATGGGTCAACGCCACCTCCCGGTGGCAGGAAGACAGGCCCGAGCTGGTGAGCTCGTACGCGCTGCTCGCGCTTGAGGAAGCCCTCAAGGCTCCTACGCCACCGTCGCCCGCTCCGCCGGCACGGTGAGGAACCAGGCCCACGCCATCGCTGCGCTCGCCAAGAGCAACGCGCCCGTGGCCTGGTGCGCGGTGGTGAACACGACCTCAAGCGTTGGAATCGCCGCGCTGTCGCGCTTGAGCACCCAGATCAGGGCAAGGAACCCCAGCACCACCTGCACGGTGACGAGACCATGCAGGGCGGCGCCCGTGCGGCGCAATCCCCTTGAACTCGCACACGGTGCCTTGACGAGCGCACCGGTCGATGGACTGATGGCCGCACCCGCACGCATGGCCTTGATGCCAGCCCAGATGCAGGCCGCGAGCGCCACCACCGACCACGACAGGTGGGCGTGCATGGCCCACTTGGGCTGTGCCGGTGCTCCGCCATCGGCGCTCGGAATCTGCAGGTGCCGGTAGAGCGCACCGAGCACCAACTGCATCAGCAGGATCACGATCAACGCGACCGCCGGGTTCGACGCTGCGCGCACGACGGCGCCCCGGCCCTCCCGCCATGCAGGGCACGATGCCACCGCGAGCACGCAGAGCCCTGCGAAGACCGCCTGCCCGAACACCCCGTGCATGACCGCAAAGGCGATGCTCGGCGCGAGGTCCTCGCTGGCCTGCGAGAGCGTGATCGCACCGGTCACGCGCATGCCGCCCATCAACCCCTGCAGCGTGACGGCCGCGAGCAAGGCCGTCGCTCCCCATCGGATCGCCACCGGCGAACGATTGGCCCAGGCCAGCGCAGCCAGGACGAGCGTCGTCAGACCCACGAGCGTGCCGAAGAGCCGGTGCACGTGCTCGTAGTAGACGCCGCCCTTCATCTCGCTGATGGGGTAGAGCAGCATGTTGTGGCCGAAGGTGTTGGGCCAATCCGGCACGGCAAGGCCTTCTTCCAGGCCGGTCACCAGTCCGCCCGTGATGAGCAGCAGGAAGACCGTGATCGCCGCCACGGTGGCGAATTGGTTGACCGGATCGCCTGCCTGCGGCACGCGCAGCATGCCGCCCATGCGGGCAGCGACCCATCCGCCAAGCACGCTGAGCGTGATGCTCGCGGCGTAGAGGCCGCCGATCCAGAGCAGTCCCTCGCGCCAGACATCGCCGGCATCACGCGAGAAGAGGCTGCCGACCACGAGCAGGTTCACCGTCGCCGAGACTGCACCGACCTTCCACGGTGTGGCAGCACCGCGTCGCGCAGCGAGCCAGCCCATGAAGGCCGGCGCTGACAGCGTGAGCGCGAAGAGCGCTTCACCGGCGAGCAGCCCCGGCCGCATCATCGCGATGTAGCCGAGCGTCCACATGCCGACCGTCGCCCCGAAGCCCAGCGCCAGATCGCCGCCCCGCACCAGGCCCGCACCGAGCGTGCGCAGCACGGGCACCGAGATCGCCAGCACGATCGCCAAGGCAGCCAGCGCGCCGGCGTACATCGCAAGGAACCCCGGGAGCGACACTGAAGGAGCGGCTTGGGCAACAAGTGAAGGGAGCATGGAGGCATATGCTAGGAGCGCTCATGGACGATGGCCGCTCCGAGAACCCCACGCGTCGCAGCACGCTGCGCACGCTCGCTGACCTGACCAAGTTCAGGCTCAACGCCCTCGTGGTGCTCACCACGGCGGCGGGATTCGTGGTTGCCGGAGCCATGCCGGGGGCGAATCGCTCGTGGGCCGTGCTCGGGTGGTGCGTTCTCGGCACCGCATGTGCCGCGGCCAGCGCGGCGATCCTGAACCAGGTGCTTGAGGCAGGACCCGATGCGCGCATGCAGCGCACGGCGGCGCGGCCGCTCCCCACCGGCCGGGTCCGTCGCGTGAGCGCGTGGGTCATGGCCCTCGTCCTGGGCTATGCCGGTTTCGCAATCCTGGCGAGCTTCGTCAACCTGCTTGCCGCGGGCCTCGCCGTCGGCAACATCGTGCTCTACGCGGCCATCTACACGCCGCTCAAGCGCCACACCACGCTCAACACGATCGTCGGCGCCGTCACCGGCGCCCTGCCACCGATGATCGGCTGGGCAGCCGCCACGGGTGAGCTCACGGCTGGCGCATGGGTGATCGGCGCCGTGCTCTTTCTCTGGCAGATGCCCCACTTCCTCGCCTTGGCCTGGATGCTCCGCGACGACTACGAGCGCGGTGGATTCGCGATGCTGCCCTCGCGAGATCCCGATGGCGCGCTCACGGCAGCCGCGAGCTTGGCCACCAGCCTGCTGCTGGTCCCCATCGCCCTGCTCGGGGTGCACGTGGGCGCAGCCGGATTCGTGTTCGCGCTGGTCGCCGTGGTCGCTGGATCGGCGCTCGCGGTCCTCTCCCTTCGCTTCGTGCAGGAACGCAGCCACGCCCGGGCGCGCACGCTCTTCCTCGCGAGCCTTGCGTACCTGCCCATCGTGCTCGGCGCCATGTGCATCGATCGGGGTGCCGTCTCCATCGAGGCCTCGCTGCGCGGAGGCGCAGCCAACGTCCCGCTCGAGCCGATCCCGGAACCCGCGAAGAGGCCACGACTCGATGCCTGACGCGCCGACACCGACCCGCGCCGGCCTTGGGCTCGCCATACCGATCGCGCTCGCCGCCATCGGCACCATCGCCGTGCTCGGCTTTGCGCTCGCAGGCCTGCTCGCAGGCGAACGCCCGCTCGGTGACGGCCGCGATCCCGCGACCTACGGCTTCGATCTCTCGGGTCTCGCCGCTGGGCCGGGCGTCGTCAGCGGCAGCGGCAATCCCCGTGATTTCCTGCAGCCGCTCACAGTCACGACCACCATGCCGGGCGCATCGATGGCCGAGTGGAACGCCACGCAGCGCACGAAGTACGTGGTGAGCACTGACCGCGTCGTCGGCCTCTCGCTCGGCGGCGAGTCGCGCGCATGGCCGCTGAGCGTGCTGAACGTGCACGAGGTCATCCACGACACGCTGGGCGGCGTGCCGATCGCGGTGACCTACAGCCCGCTGTGCGACTCGGCGGTCGTCTTCGACCGGCGCATCGCAGGCAGGACGATCGCGTTCGGGATCAGTGGGCTGGTGCTCGATTGCAATCTGCTGCTCTATGACCGCGGCGGCGAAGGCCATGTCCCGTCGCTCTGGTCGCAGCTGGGCCTGCGCGCCGTGAGCGGCCCGCTGGCCGGCACGCGCATCGAGCCGCTCGCCGGCGTGCGCATCGAGCCTTGGAAGGACTGGCTCGCAGCGCACCCCGACACCACCGTGCCGACGCCCGACGACGCGATGCGCAAGCGCATCAAGGCCACGAGCTACGAGCGATACTGGCTCGCGGGCAAGCCCATGTTCGAGGTCGCACGCGCTGCGCCCGTCGGTGCTGGTCAGCCCGCCACGATGGCACGCATCGTCGCCACGCTCCAGCCCGACGGCTCATGGCTCGTCACGCCGCCATCGGCCGCGCCCATCGACGGCGTGCAGGTGCCCTGCCTGTGGTTCGCCTGGCATGCCTTCCACGGCGATCGATCGACGCTGCAGGGCTTCGATGCACAGGCCCCGCGCTGACGCGGCCGCTCAGTCGAACGAGCCGACCCACAGCGTGGCGTACAGCGCGATCCAGATCACGCCCAGCGTGTGCCAGTACATCGTGCACTTCGTGAGGCCGAGCACGGCCTCGCGGTGATCATGCGAGCGCACGACCCGCATGATGACCACGTACATCGCGCCCAGTCCGCCGAGCACGTGCAGCGCATGCAGTGCGGTGAGCACGTAGAACGTCCACGCGTACAGGCTGTCCTGCAAGGGCAGCGAGCGCCACATCTGGCTCCAGCTCAGCCCCTGCACCGCCACGAACGCCCAGCCCAGCGCAAACGTCGCCCAAGCCGACGTGACCGCGCGATCGTCATGGTTGGATCGCGATGCAGCCAGCGAGCGCTGCATGGTCCAGCTCGATGCCGCCAAGAGCACGGTGCTGAGGATCAACTCCCGAGGAAGCCCGGGCGAACCATCTGGGCGCCAACCGGACTCATCGCCGGTGCCAAGCCGGACGACGAGGTACGCGAGCATCGTGGCCACGAACACCATGCCGATGACCACCAAGAAGAGCCACATGCCCAGCAGCCCCGCGCTCGAACGCGCCTGAGGCGTCGCAAAGGGCTCTCGTGCTGGATCGCTGATGGGCATGCTGGGTGAGGGTAGGCATCAACGACGAGGCGGACCGCTTTGGGTCCGCCTCGAGGAACTGCACGGGGTGTGACCGACCGTCACGGAAGGTCAGGGCTCTTCTGCGCCGCGATCGGCGCATTGGGCGCATCCTTGTCGAGGACCGCCTGCACATCGACTGGATTGCCGACGTACTGCGACTCGCGGTACTGGCTGGTGTCCATCAGGCAGAACGCCATCATGAGCACCACGAACAGGATCCCGCTCAGGAAGATCAGCTGGTTGAACGGGCGGTCCCAGCGCAGGTGCATGAAGAACAGCGACACGAGCGTGGCCTTGAGGCCAGCGATCGCGAGCGCCACGAGCAGGTTCGCCTCGCCCAGGTCGACGTAGCGGATCGCAACCGTGATCACGGTCAGCACGATCAGCGCGCCGCCGGTCGCGAAGAGGATCCACGGGGCGACGAGGTGGCCGACGAGCGGCTGGCCATCGTGGCCTGCGTGACCGTGGCCGGTGGTGGTGTGTGCGTGTCCCATGGTTTCAGTCGATGAGGTAGAAGAGCGGGAAGAGGAAGATCCACA
>JASGCG010000088.1 GCA_030054235.1 Bacteroidia bacterium | reverse complement strand
GGCGCCTGTATCCGCGCGCATCTGCGAGGGCACCCAGAGCAGCGCGCGCTGCTGGCCCTGCTCGAGCAGCATGTGGCTCTCGAGCATCAGGCGTGAGACGTGCGCCTGCACCGCGGCGGTACGGACGATCGCGGCGGCCCGGACATCCTGCAGCCGCAGGGCCCGGTGGAACGTGCCGAGGAATCCGGCCACGGCACCGGCGACCATCGTCACCGTGACGGTGGCCACCATCAGTTCCAGCAGCGTGAAGGCACGCGCGCGCTTCATGGCGTGGCCCCCTGGGTCTCTTCCCAGGTCTCTGGGCGGAAGCGACGCAGCACCGCGAGCTCACGCTCGTCGCCATCCTCATCGAGGTCGTACACGGTCACCGTGATCTGCCAACCCGTCAGCACCAATCCCGCGAATCCCGGAATCGCTTGCGGTTCGGCAGCCACGGTCGTGCGACGTCCCATCTCGGACATCAAGCCGGGCATGGCCGTGCCGTCGGAGGCCATCAGCGCACCCGGTGCTTCGTGCCCCGCAAGGTTCGGCACCGTTCCATACTCGTTGGTGAGCGCCTGGGTCATCCGGCTCTCGGCGCATGCCGCAGCGAGCGTGATGCGCAGCGCATCCTCCTGCGCAGCGATGCCGGAACCGATCGCTGTCGATGCAGCCGCAGCCGCCATGGTCACGATGACCAGGGCCACCAGGCATTCCACCAGCGTGAAGCCTTGTCGTGCGGCGCGCATGCAAGAAGTGGTCGGGCGGATCGACATGGTGATTCAGGAAAATGGTCCGATCTGGGCGAACCGGCGCAAGGACATGCCTGTACGACGATGAGCAAAAAAATCTGATCGATCGCTTGAGTCGCCCTCCCGTGCATCCGACGTTCATCCCGGCGGCAGTTGGCAACGCAGGGACCGTCCCTGGCAGCCAGCCGCGAACGAACGGTTCCCAGCCTGTAGGAGGGCTTCCCAATGACGACTCAGTACGCAACGACCAACGGCAACAACGGCACCTGGACCAACGGCAAGCGCGGCGGCAAGCGCGCCTTCACCCTGATCGAAATCCTGATCGTGGTCGTGATCCTGGGTGTGCTCGCGGCCCTGGTCGTGCCGAGCGTGACCAGCGCCCTGGATGATGCGAAGACCGAGGCCGCCGAGGCCCGTGGCTCGCAGATCCTCACCATGGTCACCCGCTTCAACCAGTTCCAGCCCGGTGGCGCGTCGATCTCCCTGCCCTCGTCGGCGGGTGCGATCACCACCACCGAACTCGACAAGCTCGTCACCGCGGGCTACTGCGAGAGCGACGACATCACCAACCAGCTGACCAACGACTCGACGTGGTACTACGACCCCACCACCAAGACGATCGCTCCGGAGTGATCCTGTCGGCTGGAACCTGAAGACGTGGCGCGCCGTGCACGGGCAACCGTGCGCGGCGCGCAGTACGAAGGGACCGAGTGAAACTGGAGGGCCCACCATGTTCAAGGCACTCGCACCACGCACGGACATCGCCATCGACTTCGGCACGGACCGCACCAGGCTGGTGCAGCTGAGTCAGGACGGACTCGATGCATCGATCGATGCAGCCGCTGAGTTCGATGCCTCGCCCTTCGCGGCCTCCGGCGCGGAGATCTCGATCGAGCCTGGCTTCGTGCAGGCCCTGCGCCGCGCGCTCAAGTCGGGCAGTTTTGCCGGTCGTCGATGCGCTCTCACGATTCCCTGCTCGTCACTCCTGGTGGACACGGCCGAGCTGCCATCCCTGGCGAAGGACGAGCTCCTGCAAGGCGCGATCTGGGAGGCCGTCGACCGTTTCGGTCTCGATCGCGATGCGCTCCATCTGGGCACCCTGCCGCTCGGCGGCGGAAGCCGTGCCGGGGGCGCCTCCGAACATCTGCTCGTGGGCATCCGTCGCCAGGTGGCGATGGCGCTCACGGACTGCGTGGCCCGCGTGGGCCTGGAGCCCAGCCGCATCGAGGCTGCTCCGCTTGCGGCACTGCGCACCGCCTGGCGCGGCATGAAGATGGCCACCGCCGGCGGCTGCTTCGCCGTACTGCATCTGGAAGATGGCAAGGCCGGGCTGAGCATCATGTCAGGCTCGGGACTTACGTTCCACCGCGCGTTCGATTGGAAGCCCGCGTCGAGCGGCGACTCGCAGGCCGAGTGGATCCCCGTCGAGGGCGAGGATCCCGGCACGGCGCGCGTCTTCCGCTGGTACGGCCTGGCCGAAGAAACACTGCAGTGCTTCCGACACATCGACCGCAAGCTCGGTGGCGCCTGGCCATCGCAGCTCGTGCTGACTGGCCCCGCAGCCACGGACCCTGCACTCACGACCGCACTGTCCAGCGTGTGCAGCGTGCACGCGCTTGCCGTGGGGCTCGCGCCCGGCGTGCTGCAGGGCGTGCTGGATCCGATGGCGGCTCCGTGCAGCTGGAGCGCAGCGCTCGGCAGCGCGCTCGCCGGTCACGCCAGCGGCAGCGGACGGAGGGCCGCATGAACGAGTTCCACGTCAATCTCCTGCCGCCCGAAGCGCTGCGCCATGCGGGCATCAGGCTGCGCCGACGCATCGTTGCGCTGGCGGCCACGGCCTTCGCCGTCACGCTTGCAGGGCTCGCTGCACACAGCTTCAACGAGAGCCGCTCGGCGGCGATCCGCGTGGCCGTGGCCCAGGACCTTCGCGAGAGCGCGCAGAGCATCGATGATGTGCACGCCATGCTCATGGCCGAGCGCGAACACCTCAAGCGCCTGGTGGCCTGCCAGCAGACCGTAGCCCTGCCGGCGCAGGCGAGCGATGTGATCGCCACGATCAGCCATCTCCTGCCAGAGGGCGTCTCGCTGCATGCGATGAAGATCAGCATCAGCGAGGCCAAGGCTGCCCCCGGGCGCGGGCAGGCTCAGCCTGCCCCAGCCAACCAAGCGAACCAGCCTAAGCCCGTGACCCTTGAGGTCGCCCTTGCAGGCCACAGCATGACGCTTGCGGCCGTCTCGGAACTCGAGCAGCGCCTCGGTGCGCGCGCCCCCTTCGTGAGCGTGCGACGCAACGAGGTCAAGCAGGCAGGCTCCGGCGAGCAGGCCTTCAGCCTCACCGTGCGGGTCGACCCGTGGGCCCAGCCCGACGGAGCCGAACGCATCGTCTCAAGGAGCATGCCATGACCACCTGGCCAGCCATCAGCCGCGAGACCGCCATGGCCGCGGGCACCACGCTCGCCGGAACGATCGTCGTGCTCGGCATGTTCGTCGTGCCCAACTACGCACGCGCCTCGGATCTGCAGCGACAGCGCACCAAGCTCGAGCAGAGCACCGAGCAGTACCTCGCGAAGCGAGCGGATCTTGAGCGCCTGCAGGCCGAGGTCACCACACTCCGTCGCGAGGTCGAGCAGGAGTGGCGACTGGTTCCGAACTCCCCCGCCGAGAGCCGGCTCGGGGATGCCGTGAGCCGCAGCGTCGACGGCAAGAGCGTGCTGGAGAACTCGGTGAAGCTCGGTGATCCGATGGATTTCGCGCCCGCAGGTTCCAAGCCCGGCGACTTCCAGCGTCGCGGCGTGCGAGTGGACATGGTCGGTGACTTCGCCGCGATCTTCGACGTCATCAATTCGATCGATGACAGCCGCGCCTGGAACCGCATCTCGAGCATCGACCTGCGTCGCACCGACGGCAGTTCGATCGCCGCTCAGATCGACCTCGAGGAGTACTTCCTCGCGCCACCGCCTGCGCAAGCCCCCAACGGAGGCACACCATGAGCGCCATCTCGAGCACCTGGAGCGACCTCTGCAGCAAGCTCGGCGTGAACCCGAAGCAGTTCGCGCTCCTTGGCGGCGTGGCCATCGCCGCGGTCGGCCTGTTGATGTTCAAGGTGGCCGGCCCTGCCAAGCCCGCCAAGGCCGCAGCCGCCAAGCCGGGCCCGGTGGCTGCCGCCCCCGCGCCGGCACGGCCGAAGGCCATCGAGTTTGTGCTCGAGGAGCATCCGTCCGGTAATCCATTCGCTCCACTGGCCTTTTCGGCCCCCGCCGCCGTTCGGCAAGCCCAGGCAGGCGAGCCCGCAGCGCCGGCACCGGCCGCCGCCCCGCCGACCTTTGACCTGACCGCCACCCTCTCGGGTGAGTTCGCGGTGATCAACGGCCGAACCGTGCGCCGAGGGGATGTGCTGACCGAGGCATCCACCGGGATTTCTTGGGTCGTGCGAGAGATCGGGCTTCGTCATGCCGAACTTGAATCCGATGGTCGTCTGGTGAGGATCGCCCTCGACGGGTGATCACCAGGCTCCTCGGATTCGGGAGGCAAGATGGTCCGCAACAACCCAACCCCTCGCCCGGCAGCCTCGCACCTCGATGCAGCACCCACGTCGCTCGGCCAGGTCCTGATCGATTGGGGTGACCTGACGCCAGCCCAGCTGCGCGAAGCCCTCGCCATCCAATCCTCGAGCACCTGCCGCCTCATGCTGGGCGAAGTCGTCGTGCAGCAAGGCTGGATCACCAACGAGCGCCTGCTGCAAGCCATCGCCGCTGCCCGGGGCCTCACGTTCATCGAGGACCTTGTCGCCGCCTGCGATCCCGGTGCGCGTGCACTGGTACCGCCTGAACTGCGCGAGCGTCACACCGTCATCCCGGTCAGGCTCGACGGCGGCGAGCTCATCGTCGCCACGGCCGAGCCCGAGGACTTCTTCGTGCTCGAGGACCTGACAAAGGCCAGCGGCTTCCGTGTGCGCTTCGTGGTCGCGACCGCCGACTCGATCCGCGCCGCGCTCGCCGGCGGGGGCATCGATGAGCCTGCACCGTCGCGTGCGAACGAGCAAGCCGAAGAGATCTTCGCCGAGGTCGACGAAGCCCAGTTCACGGTCGCCGAGAACGAGGCTGCTGACCTGGCGGCCGAGGACACCACGGGCACGAGCGGCCCGGTCGTGAAGCTGGTGAACTTCATCATCGCGGGCGCCGTGGCGGATGGCGCGAGCGACATCCACATCGAACCTGACGATGGTTCGCTGCGGATCCGCTACCGCATCGACGGCGTGCTCTCGGTCAAGACCAACGTCCCCTGGCGAATGCACGCCGCGATCTCGAGCCGCGTCAAGATCATGGCGCGCCTGGACATCAGCGAGCGACGCGTCCCGCAGGACGGCGAGATCGCGATCAAGGTCAACGGCAAGCCGATCGACCTCCGCGTGAGCACGCTGCCCGGCAAGTTCGGCGAGAAGATCGTCATGCGCGTGATCGACACGAGCTACGCCAAGCTCGGCCTCGAGAAGCTGGGCTTCCGTCCGGCCATGCTCGAGCGCTTCCGCACGGTCATCGACGAGCCGCACGGCGTAGTGCTGGTCACCGGACCCACCGGCAGCGGCAAGAGCACCACGCTCTACTCGGTGCTGCAGCAGTTCGACACGACCGAACTGAACCTGAGCACCGTCGAGGATCCGGTCGAAAGCAACCTCAACGGCGTGCACCAGGCCCAGGTCAACGTGAAGGCGGGGCTGACCTTCGCTGGCGCCCTGCGCGCCCTGCTCCGCCAAGACCCCGACATCATCATGGTCGGCGAGATCCGCGACGGCGAGACCGCCCAGATCGCCGTGCAGGCCGCGCTCACCGGCCACATGGTCTTCAGCACGCTGCACACGAACGATGCGCCCAGCGCGGTGACCCGCTTGCAGAACCTCGGCGTCGAGCCGTTCCTGGTTGCCGCTGCACTGCGAGGTGTCCTCGCCCAGCGCCTGGTGCGCCGCATCTGCAAGCACTGCAAGACCGAGTACGAGCCCGATGCGGCCGAACGCGCCGCGATGGGCGAGTTCGGTGCCCAGGCCGAACGGCTGTGGAAGGGCGCCGGATGCCGCGCCTGCCACGAGCGTGGCCTCAGCGGCCGGCTAGGCCTTTACGAACTGCTCGCTCCCGACGCTGACGTGCTCGAGGCGATCTCGGCTCGGACCGAACCTGCCGCGCTCAAGCGGCTCCTGCGCGACAAGGGCTTCGAGACCCTCTGGGTCGACGGCATGCGCAAGGTGATCGACGGACTCACGACCACGGAGGAGGTGCACGGTGCCTGCCGCCATTGATGCCAGCCTGATCGGTGCAGCCGATGCCGCTGCCCCCCGCAAGTTCGCCTACCGCGCCCGGCGCGCCAGCGGCGAGCTCGTGCGCGGGGTGCTCGAGGCCCCATCCCATGAAGCCGCGGTCCGCCAGCTCCGGCGCGATGGTCTGGTCGTGCTGAGCATCGAGCTCGGCGACCTTGCCGCGGCAGTCGGCCAGAAGGGCGCCATCTCCCGCAACCGGCTGAGCGCACGCTTCAGCAACGACGATGTGATCGCGCTCTGCCAGCAGCTCTCGGTCATGATGAAGACCGGCGTGCCGCTGGCCGAGGCGCTCGAGACCTTCAGCGAGCAGGCAGCGCGCCCCGAAGTCGCCACGGTCGTGCGGTCGATCAAGGACGACGTCTGCGAGGGCGAGGAGTTCAGCGCCGCGCTGGCCAAGTGGCCTCGCATCTTCCCGTCGATCCTCGTCAGCCTCATGCAGGCAGCCGAAGCGAGCGGCACGATGGATGAAATGCTCTCGCGCGTCGCCAAGGACCTGCTCAAGGCGCGCAAGACCGCCAAGCAGGTGAAGGGCGCCATGGTCTATCCGGGCATCATGCTCGCTGTCGCGATCACGGCCGTCACGGTGATCATGGTCTTCGTGCTGCCGACGTTCGCGCCGCTCTTCAAGGCGCAGGGCGACCGGCTCCCCCTGCTCACCAAGTGGCTGCTTGCGGCCAGCGGGTTCCTCAAGGGATGGTGGCACCTCTACCTGCCTGCCCTCGGCGCGCTGTGCTTCGCCGCCACGGTGGCGGCGCGGACCGCCCGCGGCCGCCTCGCCATCGACTGGGCCAAGCTCAACTTGCCCATCATCTCGCCGATGTTCCGCCAGCTCTACGTGGCACGCATGACCAACACCATGGGCACCCTGCTCGCTGCAGGCGTGCCGCTGCTGGAGGTCATCCGCATCACGAAGGCCGTGACGGCCAACACCTACTGGGACCGCATGTGGGATGACCTGCGCGAGCGCGTGAACCACG
>JASGCG010000087.1:5107-7032 GCA_030054235.1 Bacteroidia bacterium | reverse complement strand
GAGCCCCGATCAGTACAGCGTGCTCACGCCCTTCATGGACGAGATCTTCGCCAGCGAGAGCGAACGCCGGTTCATCATGGTCGGCGATCCCAAGCAGTCGATCTACGGCTGGCGCGGGGGCACACCGTCACTGATCGGCCAGCTGCGCGAGCAGCGTGCCGGCGGCCTCGATGCCGACGTTCAGCTTGCCGTGAGCCAGCGGTCGCATCCGGACGTCATGGAGCTCGTCAACATGGTGTTCGGTCCGTCCGCCACGCTCACGCTGGCCGATCGACTGCAGTCCATCGATCGTGCTGCAGTCGATCCCGTTCGCCATCACGCCGCGTTGCGTGCAGCAGGCATCAACGCACCCGCCGCCATCGCCAACTTCCCCATCGACCGAGTCGTGGCTGACTGGACCTTCGTGCAGCATGAGAGCGCAGACCGCCTGAAGAACAAGCCATCGTCGATCTCAGCCTGGGGAACGCTGCCCGAGGAGTCGTGGTCGGACGCCGCCGCCCGCGTGGCACTGGCTGCCAGCCAGCAGCGCCCGGGCGCCACGATCGCCATCCTCGTGAACACGAACCAGCAGATCGGGGATGTCGTGCAGGCACTGCGACAGCTCGGCGTGGGCGCAAGCGACGAGGGCCGTGGCTCGCTCATGGATTCGATGGTGGTGGCGGTGCTCATGGCGCTGCTGCGCGTGGCCGAGCAGCCGCTCGACAAGGCCGCACTGCTGATGGTCTCGCAAGCGCCCGTCCGCACGGCGCTCGATGGGGTCGTGCAGATTCCTGAGTACGCATCCGCCTTCGCCTGCGAGCGCCTTGGTGCGTCGATCCGCAAGGCGCTGCATGAGCGCGGCCTGGCTGCATGGCTGGACGACGTGGCCCAAGCGCTTGCGTCGCTCTCGAGTGCGCGCGACCGCGTGCGCGTGAAGCAGGTGCTTGCACTGGCGGCGACCGCGCCGGCCGACATGGCCAGCCGACCGGAGCGGTTCGTGCGCCTGGTCCGCTCGACCGGTTCGCGAACCGTCAGCGGCGATCGCATCCGCGTGATGACCGTGCATGCAAGCAAGGGCCTCGAGTTCGACGAGGTGGTGCTGCCGGCCTTGAACGATGCACTCGACGAGGTCAAGGCCACCAACGGTGCCTGGGCATCGATCAACGATGGTCCGGGCGGTGCACCGCTCGCGATTGGCCCGGTCGTGCGCAAGGACCTTGCCGGGCGCAGTCCGCTCTTGGCCGCCATCAACACCGAAGCCCGCGTCATCGAACTCTTCGACGGCCTTTCGGCCTTCTATGTGGCCCTCACCCGCGCCAAGTCAGGCGTGCACTTCATCTGCACCGAGCCAACGAACTCCGACGAGCCCAAGCTCACACCGCTGTGGTTGTTGCGCGTGTCGATCGACGGATTCGGCGATGCCTACACGAGTGCCTTCGCCGTCGGTGGCGATCGCACCAAGCCCTTCTGGGGCAACGGCATCAGCTCGGCCGACGTCGCAGCGGCACTGAACGAGCTGTCCACGCCCCGTACCGCCGCGACCACGCGCGCACTGCCCACAGTCACCCTCGCGGAAGCGACCAAGCCCGCTGGCACCGTCCGGGTCGTGCTTCCCGAGGCTGGCAGCGATCCGCTCGCCATGCGACGCGGCACCATCGTGCACGCGCTGCTGCGGCAGGTCACCTGGTCCGACGAGGCTGCCGATCCCACTCGGGCGCCGGGTCTTGATGACGCGGCCATCGCCCAGGCCCATGAGCTCGTGCAGGCCGAACTGCGTTCGCCGGTGCCTGCCGCAGAACTTGCCGCTGCAGTCGAACTCGCCCGCGGCGCGTTGGCTGGCGCGGTGGGTGCGGCCCTGGCCAAGCCCAAGGACAGCGCCCAGTGGTCGGTCCACGGCGAGCTGCCCTTCCAGTGCGCGCGCCCGGGCCGCGAGGGCGGTCGCATGG
>JASGCG010000087.1:0-5007 GCA_030054235.1 Bacteroidia bacterium | reverse complement strand
GGGCGGTCGCATGGACCGCGTGGTGCTCCGCACCGATGGCTCGCGCATCACGCACGCCCACGTGATCGACTTCAAGACCGGTTCGGTCGGCCAGTCGCGCGAAGCCGTGCTCGAGCACTACCGCGACCAGATGAGCGACTACCGGGCGGCCATGGCCGAGCTGACCGGCCTTGCTCCTGCGGCGATCGAGGTCTCGCTGCTCATGATCGACCGCGGCGATGTGATCGCGGCCTGAGCGGATGCTCCGGTGCACAGCACCCGTGCCGAGCGGGAGCGGTGCCATGGTTCCGGCTCAGGCGACGACTGGCCCGACGCGGCGTGCCCCTCCGCACGCCGCGCCGGACCTGATCGCGTCACCACTCACCACAGCCCGGTCATGCCCCGTTCAGCCAAGGCACGACCGGTCATCCCACAAGGAGCCAACCTCAGGCTCGTTCGATCTCCCCTTCGATCCGTCTCCGCTCCCATTCTCCCCAGCTCGATCTCCCCTCCGCTCCCGCTCCCCGTTGTTCGGAGGGGCTGCCGGCTCCGACCCCGGCAGCCCCCGTGCGATGCCGCCTGCGCGCTCACCATCGCGCGGCGATGATCGCAATGCTTGTTCACTCGACGGCGACCTCGAACGTGACCGCTCGACGCCCAGCCGCACCGCTGCTGCCTTCACGTGATGCTGTCGTGGCGTGGTCGCTGTGCGCATCCTGCGCACGACCTTGCGAACCATCCTGGGGATGGTGATCCATGCTGGCCTCCGTGCCATGCGGCCGGCAGTCGGCACGATCGGGGCGGTGATCGCACACGCGACACCGCCCGAAAAGCCCTTGCCAAACCGTTGTTTTTGAGCGTTGCCCGACCGTTGCCGATCGAGCACGCGCAGGCTAGGACGGCCCGCACGCCTGTCAATGGGAAATCGCGTGATTTTCGATCAGGGCTTCGACACGGGCGCGAGCATGGCGTCGAACTCGTTCGTGGCACCAGCCTGAGCAGCGAGTTCGCGTGCCCGGGCCGAGGCCGCCGCCCGCTCCTCGCTCGGCTCGGGCAGCCGGAGCGCCAGCTGCCCGACCAACCGCCACGCGACACCCGGCACCACCTTCGCGAACTCAGGATTGGCGATGGTCGCGCGAAGCAGGGCGACCGAGTCATCGATGCGGCCGAGCGCCGCGAGCGCCCGGGCCTCGCTGTCGATCGCCGCCATCGTGGCCTTGCTGGCCAGGCCGTACTTGGCTTCGAGCACCGTCCGCGCGGCAGCGATCGAAGGCAACGCTTCAGCGGCCTTGCCCAGCTCGAGCTGCAGCTTCCCATAGTTGAGCCGGCTGATCGCCGTGGTTGGCGCATCAGGGCCAGCTGCCGCCACCTTGCGATCCAAGGCCTGCCGATGCATGACCAGCGCCTCGTCGAGCCGATCCTGCTCCTCGAGCGCCAAGGCAAGATTGTTGATCACGATCAAGGTTGCCGAATGTTCGGGCCCGTACACCCGTTCGTATCGCCCGAGCAGATCGCGAAAGAGCGCCTCCGCCCGAGCCCCCTCGCCCTGTTCCCGCAGCGTGCTGGCCAGGTTGTTCTTCATCCGCAGGGTGTACGGGTGGTCCTCGCCCAGGATCTTGCCCGCCCGGACCGCCGCAGGTTCAAGGACCGCAATCGCCTCGGACCGACCATCGGCCGTCCGCAAGGCAAGCAGGCAGACCGAGAGGTTGTTGGCACTGACCAGCGTGTCAGGGTGGTCGGCACCCAGGATCCTGGTCCGATCGGCGACCAGCACGCGGCCGCGATCGATCGCCTCCGGGATCCGACCGGCCACGCGATCGATCTCGGCCAGGTTCGATCGCACCTGCAGGACGGATGGGTCGTCCGGACCCAGTTGCGCCGTGCGCTTCTCAAGCGCCTCGGCCAACGCCGCGCGCGCCTCGTCAAGCTTGCCTTGATCGGCCAGCGCCCAGCCGAGCGAGGCGAGCACCCGGATGCGATCCGGATCATCGGCTCCGACGGTGGCGAGCAAGCGCTCATGCGCCGAGCGAAGTCCCTCGACCGCACGATCGACCCGGTCGAGCACCCGATCGACCTCAGCGAGCTCTGCATCGGCCGAGATGGCCTGTGGGCTCGATGCGCCGTAGCCCGTCTGCGCGGACTCGCGCGCCAGCGTCAAGAAGCGCTCGGCGTCCGGCCAGGCACCGATGTTGAAGTACGCCTGGCCGAGCATGCTGGCCAAGTCATGACGGACCTGATCGTCCATCGCGGCATCCGCCTCGAGGCGGCGCGCTGACTCGGCCAGCACCAACCTCATGACCGTCGTGTCCGCCTCGCGTGCGACTTCAGGCGTCACGCCGAGGACCGTGTCCTTCGTGAACCGAAGCACTTCCTTGGTGCGGGCGAGCTGCCGCTGGCTGGTCCTGAATTGCGCGCGGGCTTCGACCCACCCCAGCGTGGCCGCCACCCCGCCGCCGACGAGCGCGAGGAGCGCGGTCGTGGCCAATGCCGTCGCCACGCGGTTGCGACGCACGAAGAGCCGCGCGCGGTACGCCGCACGATCCGGCGCCGCGGCCAGCGGCCGATCAGCGAGCCAGTGCTGCAGGTCCCGCCCAAGCGCATCCATCGAGGCGTAGCGGTCCTCGACCGCCGGTTCGAGCGCCCGCGCGGCGATCCAATCGGGACCGCTCTGCAGCGCACCCGCCCACGCACCAACCTCGGTCGCACGGCGTCGAGCCGCATCGGCCGCGTCCCGCGCGGCGAGCGATCCAACGATGGCACTGGGCGACGTCGATCGACCATCGGGCTTCGACCCCGTCAAGAGCTCCACCAGGACCACGCCCATCGACCACACATCGGCGCGCGCGTCCACCGCGCGGCCGGGCACCGTCTGTTCCGGCGCCATGTAGCCCGGCGTGCCGAGCACAGGATTCTCAAGCACCGCAGCACTGCCATCACGGCTGCGCGTGAGCCCGAAGTCGATGACCTTCACGAGCGGCGTGCCATCGCGCTGGGTCACCAGGAGGTTCGCAGGCTTCAGGTCACAGTGCACGATCCCCCGAAGGTGCGCGTGCTGCACGGCATCGCACGCCTGCACGAGCAGCGCCGCCCGCTCACGAAGCCCCAAGTGCCGGGCATCGCACCAGCTCGTGATCGGCTCGCCCTCGATCCACTCAAGCACGACGAACGGCCGACCGAGCCGATCGATGCCCGCCAGGTGCAGCGTCGCCACGGATGGATGCTGCAGCGAGGCGAGCGCAGCCTGCTCGAGCTCGAATTGGTGCCGAGCGAGTTCGCTCGCGAGTGCATGGCGCATGAGCTTGACCGCCACGCGCCGTCGCGCCGGCGCATGCTGCCAACCGAGCCAGACGGTGCCGAAGCCCCCTTCGCCGATCTTCGCCTCGATCTCGATGCCGGGAATCTCCGGCGCTGCCTGCGCGCCGCCGTCACCCTGCAGGCCCTCAGTCTGGCCGAGCCCGCTCACGGCGCGTAGGCCACGCCAGGCTGGCCTTCGACGCGCATGGGCGCATCGCCGCCGGTGCCGAGCCTGAATTCATCGTGGACCACCTGCAGCGCGCGCTGGCCATCGAGCCGCGGCACGATGCACGAGACCTTGATCTCGCTGGTCGAGATGTTGTGGATCGCGATCCCGTGGCGCGCGAGTGCCTGGAACATGCGGCTGGCGATGCCCGCATGGCTCTTCATGCCAGTGCCCACCGCGCTCACCTTGCTCAGGCCGACGTCGATCTCGAGCTCGCCGTGCCCGAGTTCAGCGAGGAGCCGCGCCATGATGTCCTGCGTCTCGGCAAGATCATCGTGCTCGACCGTGAAGGCCACGCTCGTCATGTCGCCGAACTCCGTCTGCACGATGTCATCGACGACGACGCCCGCGGCCGCGACGCGCTCGAACATGCGGGCCTGCAAGCCCACCGCGTTGGGCACGCGGCGCACGGTGAGCCGGCCGAGCTCCTCCTTCAGTGCACAACCGACGACGGCGATCTCTTCCATGTCCGGTGTCTCCTTGCAGATGACGGTGCCCAGGTCGGGCTTCTGGCTGTGGCGCACGTGGATCGGCACGCCGTAGCGCTCGCCGAAGACGACTGCGCGTGCATGCATGACGCCCGCACCGAGCGCCGCGAGCTCGAGCATCTCCTCGTACGAGATGCGCTCGAGCTTGCGTGCATTGCGGACCACGCGCGGGTCGGCGGTGTAGACGCCATCGACGTCGGTGAAGATCTCGCAGTGACCATCGAAGCGGCCGACCTCGATCGCCGCGGCGACCGCCACGGCCGTCGTGTCGCTGCCTCCACGACCGAGCGTGGTGATCGCGCCGCGCGAGCTGCGCCCCTGGAACCCCGCCACGATCGGGATCGCGCCCTTGGCCAGGCACGCCTCGAGCGGCGTGCGATCGATGGTGGTGATCTTCGCGCGACCGTAGTGACCATCGGTCACGATGCCGGCTTGGTCACCCGTGAAGCTCTCCGCATCGAGCCCCATCTCCTGGAGCGCGATCGCCATGAGCGCGACCGAGACCTGCTCGCCGGTCGCCATGAGCATGTCGAGCTCGCGACGATTCGGAGCAGGGCTCAACCGACGCGCGAGTGCGATGAGTTCATCGGTGGTGTGGCCCATCGCACTGACGACGACCGCCACGTGGTGCCCCTCGGCGCGCCGGTCCGCCACGCGCGTGGCGCATCGCCGAATCCGATCCGGATCCGCAACCGACGTGCCGCCGAACTTCATCACCACTCTAGCCATGGGATGGCCGATGTTACCGGGCACTGGGCCCGCTGGGAGCCCAATCGTCCACCGCCGAGTGCTCAGCGAAGGCAGGTCCCCACGTCAACCCGCGGGCGCAGGGCTCGCGGGTCGAGTCGGACCGACCACTCAGGCTCACGCCCCGACGCTCTCGGCCTTGCTTCGCTCGCTGCGCTCGTGGCGACGGCGCTCGGCCTCGCCCAGGATCTTCTTGCGCACGCGCACCTGGGTGGGCGTGATCTCGACGAGCTCGTCGTCCTCGATGTACTCGAGCGCCGCCTCGAGCGACAT
>JASGCG010000086.1 GCA_030054235.1 Bacteroidia bacterium | reverse complement strand
GCTGACGTGCACGTAATCACGGATGCAGGTGCCGTCATGGGTGGGCCAATCCGCCCCGAACACTCCGATGGCGGATCGCTGGCCGAGTGCAACCTGAAGGCAGATCGGAATGAGATGGGATTCAGGGTCATGATCTTCCCCGAGACGACCACCGGGATCGGCGCCTGCCACGTTGAAGTACCGCAGCATCGCGCAGGCGAAGTGCCGCCCTGCTCTTCGTCGGGCTTCGGCATACTCGAGGATCATCCTCTCGCCGTAGAGCTTCGACGCCCCGTACGGATTGATCGGGGTCTGTGGGCAGTCCTCGCGGATCGGCAGGAGCCCCCCGGGAGGAGCACCGTAGGTTGCGCAGGAACTCGAGAAGACCAGTGCCCGCACATCAGCTCGGTCCATGGCCTGCAGCACGGACATGGTGCCAGCAACGTTGTTGTGCACGTATCGGAGCGGATGATCCATCGACTCGCCAACCTCGGCGAAGGCGGCGAAGTGCATCACCGCATCGATCCGGTCACGCACCAGGATGTCAGTCAGGGCCTCGGTCTCGTGAATGGAGATCGCATGCCCGTTGAACCGGTTGCCGCCGAAGAGCCCCAGTGCATCATGTGCCCCGGCGTGGCCCCTGGACAGGTTGTCGACGGACACCACGCTGCAGCCCGATTCGAGCAGCGCAAGGCATGCATGCGAGCCTATGTAGCCCGCTCCGCCGGTCACCAGCACTCGCCGTGGTTCATCTCGCGTGACCATGGATGCAGGACACTACCATGGGCCCGGACGGGAGCCCGCGGAACCTTCTGCAAGCATCATGAGCGATCAAGCAAACGTTCCCGTGTCGGTCGTGATCCTGACGTTCCAGGAAGCCGGCAACATCGCCGACTGCATCCGTTCGTGCCGTGGTCTCGGCGACGTGCATGTGCTTGACAGCGGTTCGACCGACGGCACGTGCGCCGTGGCTGCTGCGGAGGGGGCCCGGGTCTGGACCCACCCGTTCAGCAGCTTCGCGGCGCAGCGCAACTGGGCCATCGACCACATCACGTGCCGGCATGAGTGGATCCTCCACCTGGATGCCGATGAACGCGTCACGCCTGCGCTTTGCGATGAGTTGCTGCGCGTGTTGGAGGGACGCCCTTCCCACGCGGGCTATTACGTGCCGAGCAAGCTGATGTACATGGGCCGTTGGCTCCGACGGTGCGCTCAGTATCCCACGTACCAGATGCGGGTCTTCCATAGGGACCGCATGCGGTTTGCCGACCATGGCCACGGTCAGCGGGAGGTCACGAAGGGCACGATCGGCACCTTGCACGAGCCCTACGAGCACTGGGCCTTCAGCAAGGGTCTGGACGATTGGATCGCAAAGCACAATCGATACTCCTCGCAGGAAGTGGCTCAGATCCTTGCGGATGGCTCGGGACTCCGGCTTGGCGACCTCGCCTCCGGCGATCCCGTAGCCCGTCGGCGCGCGTTGAAGCGACTGGCGGCGCGGCTGCCTCGGCGTGATTGGCTGCGGGCCTTCCAGATGCTCGTCCTCCACGGAGGAATCATCGAGGGTCGCGCTGGGCTCGACTACACGGGACTCATGTGCATGTATGAGCGGATGATCGCGCTGAAACTCGCCGACGCGCGCGAGCGGCAGAGGGCTGGAGCCCGGTGATGCGCTCGCGGCGGGTGCCCTTCAGCTTGGCGCTGGCCGTCTTGGCATTCTGCGTCGCGTCGATCGTGTTGGGTTCAAAGGGCGACGTCACGAGCGAGGCCTATGACCAGAACCACCACCATCTGCTCGTGATCCAGTCATTTGCCGAGCAGTGGCCCAAGCCGGATCTGCGCGACTACCGCAGTGCGACCGCGCCGCTGTGGCATCTCGTGCAGTCGATCCCGGCTGCGCTCGGCGTTCCGCTGGCAGGGCTTCGGATCCTGTCGGCAGTGGCCGGCGCAGCGCTCGTACTGCTCGTGGCTCGCGTCGCGGCTAGGCTCGGTGGCGATGCACGCTTGGCGTGGCTCGCCGTGCCCATCGCGGTGAGCCCGTACCTCCTCTCGGGATCGATCTGGATCACGACCGATGTCCCGGCCACCCTTGCTCTCACCGCCGCGCTCGCCGCAGCGATGTTCGCGCGCGAGGGCAGTGGATGGCTGCTCGCCCTCGGCACCGCCATCCGGCAGACCGGACTGTGGATGGCGCCGCCGATCGCGCTCATGCGTTGGTTCGGCGCGCCGCAGGGGATATCGATGATGGAGCGTGCGCGCGGCGCGATCGCCGTCACGCTGCCTGCGATCGTGCTCGTCGGCCTGCTCGTGTGGATGTGGGGCGGCCTCACGCCTCCGGCCTATCGCGACCTTCACGATCGTGGCATCAACCTCGCGACGCCGGCATTCACGTTGGCGCTCATCGCACTCATCGGCGTGCCGCTCGTGACGATGCGCGGTGCTCGCGAACTGCTCGCCATGCCGCGCGTGGTGCCGTGGTGCGCTGTGATCCTCGGCGTGCTCGCCACCACCATCGTGCCGACGGACTACGACATCGAAGCCGGCCGTTGGGGCGGCCCGCTGTGGACGATCATCCGACAGTCACCGGTCGTGGCCGATCGCTCGATCGCCCTGCTCGTGCTCGCGCCCATCGGAGCGCTGGTCTTGCTGGTGCTTGTGAAGCGAGCGCACGAAGCCACGCGCCACGGCATCGGCTTGGCGCTCGGCGCAGCCGTGCTCTGCCTGATGGCGGTCAACACCGCCAACAGCCAGTGCTGGGAGCGGTATGCCGACCTGCCGCTGCTGGCGCTTCTGCCGTGGCTCGCTGCCGTGGGCCTGCGCGGACAAGATGAACGCGAACGCCGCGCGGTCGTGGCCGGCGCCGTGGTTCTTGGACTCATCCAGGCCGGCCTGAGCGTGCCCATGGTGCTCTTGCCGCTGCGATGAGCCGATCTGGCCGGATCAGCCGGTGTTTTTTGAGAGTCGTGTTTGGTTGCCGACCGCTCTTGTGCTAGGTTCGAGCCCATGAACCAGATCCGGGTTGCCGTCCTGTCCACTGTCGCATGCCTCTGCGGCTCAGCCCACGCTGAGGACCGCTTCTACTCGTGCACGTTCGGTGGCGAGAGTGTCGTGAATGCCGAGGCAAGGATCTCACTCCCGCTGACCGGCACATGGATCGGCAACTGGGATGCCGTCTCGAATCCCACCGGGACCCAGACGCGGCCTGGTCTGTTCGGCGGGTCGGGCAACGTGGCGATTCCCTTTACCGCTGTGGTCGCACCAAACGTCACCGCGAAGAACACCGTGCCGACGGGCGGCTTCGGGCTGATCCTGAATGAGCAACTTGGGCTCATGCGGGTCCAGGACTTCTCGATCGACTTGTTCGGGGAGGACTCGGCGGGGATCGGGGCCGACATCACGCTGGGGTACAGCACCTTCCGGACCTTCAGCCCCAATTCGATCTACCTAGGAGTCTCTAGCTTTACGCTGCCCTTGCCGCTTGGTTCCGTGTCGAAGGTCGCAGCTGATCAGGTGGGCCCCGCGGGCGGCATGGCGGTTCCCTCTGATGATGGCTACACCTTCGCCATCGTCGTGCCTGTCGAGTTCACGATCATCGCGGGCGCACTCGATCAGTCGCTCGATCAGGTGATCCCGGGCGTGTTCGCGCTCGCCGGATCCTTGGACTGTGACGGGAATGTGCTGACCGTCACGGCCGAGGCGTCGGTCGAAGAGTCGATGGAGATTCCCGAGGTTCTGCCGGCGCTGGAATCCGTGCCGTTCGGCCTTCCTACGATTGGTCCGCCCGGTGGCACCGCGAATCTGCTTGTGAGCGGCACCTTCTCCGGCGGAACGGCGTCGATCTCGGTGGATGCAACCCTTCAGGCGAGCGGCTCCAGCAACCCGACTGACATCACGGGTGACGGAATCGTCGATGGTGCGGACATTGGTGCGCTGCTGCGGGTCTGGGGATCAAGTTCACCAATGGCCGACTTCACCGGCGATGGCACGGTCGATGGCCGGGACTTGGCGTACATGCTCGCCTACTGGACCAACTGAGGCTGTCCGGGCACGATCCGGCCACCGACGGCGGGCGTAGAGTGCCCGCGTGCAGACCGCATCGAATGGATCGGGACCGCATCGACCGCGCGGCTGTGGCTGCGCGAGCGTGATCGTGGCCGCCATCATCCTGGTCGCGATGACCGTGCTCGCCATGACCTGGATCTTCGCGGGCGCCGTCGGCTCGGTCGCACAGTCTGCGGCCGATGCCGCAGGTCGCCTGGCCGGGGCCTTCAAGCCGCAGGTGAACATCCAGACCACGGTGCGGGCAGCGGTGGGCAACCTCGATCCGCAGCTGCGGCTCAAGGTCGCGGAGCGCGAGCTCGAGGTGACCGTCGAGGACCTGCAGGAAACACGCTGGCTCGGCGTGCCGCTGGGATCCACCGTGACGCAGCTGCGCAGCTCGGGCAACCTCGTGCAGTACATCGTGCCGCTCGAGGAGCTCACGCCGGACCGAATGGAGTTCATCGGCAGCGACGGCCGCGGTGCGCTGCTCGTGCATCTGCCGTCGCCGCGCGTGGACGGCCGCATGGTGTACGTGCAGGTCGATCCGCGCCACGTCGAGGTCGAGGTCGATGATCGGTGGCTGAACAACGTGAACCCGTTCATCGGCGATGGTGCGGAGCGCGCACGCGCGGCCGTGCGCGCAGCGGCGGTCGAACTCGCCTCGCAGCCCGCGTACGTCAAGGAGATCGAGGCCGAGTGCACGCCGCGCATCGAACTGCTGCTGCAGTCGCTGCTGCGGCCTGCCTTGGCTGATGGCGTCGAGGTGCGCGTGGTGTGGGACCGCTGACGCCGCGTGGAGCGCCTCGCTAGCATCGAGGGGTGTTCATCTGGCGCAAGGGCATCTTTTGCCTCGAGGCCGAATGGTTCGGGCTGCGCTCATCGGTGTCGGTGCGCCCGGCCTTGGAATTCCTGCGCGCTGGTGATTTCCGGGTGCCCTTCATCCACCGCGACGTGGCCACGCGCGCCGAGCTCGAGCACTACCTGCGCAAGTGGCTCCAGCAGGCGCACAGCGACTTCCCCATCCTGTGGCTCTCGATCCACACGCGCCGTGGGCTGCTGCTGCCGGGTGACGTGCGTCGCCGCGACGAGAAGATGGACTTCGACGATCTCGAGCAGCGGCTTGCCGGCCAGTGCAGCGGCCGCATGATCCACTTCGGCGGCTGCCGCACCATCGACCTTCCGCGCGAACGCATCCAGCGCTTCCTCCGCACGACCCGCGCGGTCGCGGTGAGCGGCTTCCTCGAAGAAGTCGACTGGAGCGAGAGCACGCTCTTCGAGATGGCGCTGCTGCTTGAACTGCAGCGCCAGCCGCTCAAGCCGGCAGCGCTGGTCGCGATGCAGCGCCGGCTCATGCGCCATCATGGTGCGATGGCCAAGCGCCTGGGCTTCAGGCTGCACCGGCGCACGCGCTGACCGAGCGCGGACCATCGGATCGGCCAGTTCGCGGGCACGCTGCGAAGCGCTCAGCTCGAGCCGCTCAGGCCAGCTCGTACTCGCCCGGGATGCGCACGAACGGCTTGGCCACGACGCCCTTGGCGATGTCGTGCGGGAAGAGATCGAGCTTCGCGCCCGTGATCTCGTCCCAGCCGACGGTGCGACCGGTGTAGGCGGCCTCGCGGCCCATGACGGCCATCAGGCTGCTTTCGGCGGTCTGTCGCAGCTCGACGATCGGCTTGCCGGCCACGATCGAGTCGACCAGGTCCTTGTGCTCCTGGCGGTACGCGGCGCCGATGTCGCCCTTCATGCGCCAGAGTTCCTTGCCGTTGCGGTCGCTGATGATGCTGCCGTTCGAGAACGCCTTGATCTGCGCGATGCCCTCGCTGCCGTAGACCACGTTGTCGAAGTCGCCGGTCGCCTTGGGCCAGTGACGGCCGGTGAAGGAGCAGAGCCGGCCGCCGTCGAACTGGTAGTCGACCTTGAAGCTGTCCCACATTTCGCTGTCGGCGGGCCGGTGCCAGCGGCTGCCGACCGCGAAGGCCGAGCGCGGCGTGCCGAACATCCAGTGCACGACGTCGATGTTGTGCACGGCCTGCTCCACGATCTGGTCGCCGCTGGCCCAGATGAAGTGCATCCAGTTCATGATCTGGTAGTCGGCATCGGACTGGCCTGGCAGGCGATCGCGGTACCAGATCTCGCCGGCGCAGTAGCGCGCGGTCATCGAGACCGGTTCGCCGATCATGCCCTTCTCCTTGATGTTCCTGATCGCCTCCATGAAGCTCGGCTGGCGGCGGTACTGCGTGCCGGTCACGATCGCGGTGCCTTGCTTGAGCGCCAGGTCATGGGCCTCGCAGCAGGTGCGGTAGCCGGCGCTGTCGGTGCACACGGGCTTCTCGGCGAAGACGTGCTTCTTCGCCTCGACGGCCGCCTTGATGTGACCGGGGCGGAAGCCGGGGCTGGTCGTCAGGATGACGAGGTCGATCGTCGGATCATTGATGACCTTCATGAAGCCATCGAGACCGCCGTAGATGCGCGCATCGTCGACCGACACGCGATCGCCGTGCGCCTTCTTCAAGCCATCGCGCGCCGCCTTGGCCTTGGCCAGGTCCACATCGGCCATGGCGACCAAGCGCACGTTGGGATTGGCCGTCAGGCTGTCGTTCGCCGCGCCCGATCCGCGGCCGCCGGAACCCACGAGGCCGATGTTGAGCATCTTCGAGGGCTGGTTCGGGCTGCCGATGGCGAAGGGCGATGCGTAGCCGGCGGCTCCGAGGGCGGCGGAAGTGACGATGAAGTCGCGGCGGCTGATCGACATGCTGGCTCCTTGTGGGTGAGGTGTTCCGACCCACGATACCGGGGCCGTGCGCTCGATGCGATCCATGCATGCGGATCGTCGAGCATGGACGCAGCGGCTGGTGCAGGTGTTCCTAGAATCCGTCCATCGCATGAAGGTCCTTCTGGGCATCACCGGCAGCGTGGCCACGATCAAGGCACCCGAACTCGTGGCAGCCTTGGTCGCTGATGGCCACGAGGTCCAGGTCGTGGCGACGCCGCATGCGAGGAACTTCACGCAGGT
>JASGCG010000085.1 GCA_030054235.1 Bacteroidia bacterium | reverse complement strand
CGGCCGAGGTACCCGAACCCGAGGCCGAAACCCACGAGTCGTTGTCACGGGCAGCCGCACCGAGCAGGTTGACGCTGGCGCTCCACGACTGCGAGGGGTTGCCGGCGAGATCCTCGGCGGCATCCTGGTGACGGGCGTTCATCGAGCCAGCCTGCGTGGTGAAGTTGAAGGCATTGAGGAACACCAGGTTGTTGGTGCTCCAGTTGCCGTAGACCTTGTACTGGATGTTGCCAGCAGCGGTCACGACGCGGTCAACGGTGTAGCCAGTGAAGCTAGCGGAGGCGACCGAAGCGACGGCCGCGGCGAGCATGGAGCCCGCAACGAGGGACTTAATCATCTTTCTTCCTTTCGAAACCTAGGGAAAAGGGGGAGGGAGGGATCTGTCCTCAGCGGGGAATTGCTGAAGACGGCCTAAACGTAAACCACAGCGGGAACGGGTCAAGCCTTCAGGTCGCAAAATGCAAAAAGCACACAGCTTGGTCCCTTTTCCACTTCACTCGGACCAGAGCCAAAGACCGTGATTGCCCGACGATACGCGCGATGCGCCTCGTCAGATCCTTCGAAACTTAGGTTCCCACCAGCACTCCGTCAAGCAGAAGCGGCTTGGACCCAACGATTCTTGCAGTTTGAAGCGTTCCCAGCATCGACTCGGCCCCGGCTGGAGCGGCGAGCGCGACGATGAGGTCACCGGGGGTTCGTCCAATAATCTGTTTTGTTGGACCAACCTCGTTGGGGTTGGCTGACAGTTGACCTGCCACGCTGAGTGCGACGTGGCCGCGGGATGCGGCCGCGGGCGCCGAGCGCTCACGAAGATCCTCGAGGAAGACCGGGACGGTGCGCCCGACCCATCGTTCGTGAACGCGCGCACTCACGGAGTTCTGCAGCGCCAACAGCGCGTTGTTGCGCGCTCGTTTCACGCTGTCTGGAACGTCGTCGGCCAGGCGATCGAACGCCACGGTCCCAGGGCGCGGGCTGTACTTGAAGATGAAGTTGTTCTTGTACGGCACCCGGCGAATGAGATCGCAGGTGGCCTCGAAGTCCTCGTCGGTCTCGCCGCAGAATCCCACGATGATGTCGCCGCCGATCGTGCAGTCAGGAAGGGTCGTCGTGACGCGATCGATGAACTCCAGGTACTCCGCGACGGTGTAGCCGCGATTCATCGCCCTCAGCATCCGATCGCTGCCGCTCTGGGCTGGAACGTGCAGGTATTGGCAGATTCGCGGTGAGTCGCGCATCACCTGAAGGATGTCGTCCCCGAAGTCGCGGGGGTAGCTGGTCACGAACCTCAGGCGCTGAACGCCGGGCACCTCCTCGTGGATCCGGTGCAGCAGATCCGCGAAGGTGGTGGTGCGCGCCCCCGGGTCGACCGGCTTGCGGAAGGCGGCCAGGCCGGGGCCGACCTGAGGCGCTTCGTGGCCGTCGACCGTCAGCGCCGTGCCGTGGGTGTACCGATAATGATTGATCGTCTGGCCAAGGAGCGTGATTTCGATGACGCCAGCATCGACGAGCCGCTTGCACTCGTCCACGATGTGGGCAGGGGGGCGGTGGACTTCGGCCCCGCGGGTGTGGGGCACCACGCAGTACGTGCAGAACTTGTTGCAGCCGCGGGTGATGCGCACGTAGGCCGACTTCGACTTGGCATCGTTGGCGACCGGCTCGAACGCACGGCTCAGGTCGAGCATCTCGAGGTTGTCCTCGGCCGCCTGCAGCGTGGCGGACCGCCTGCTCTTGTTGCCGGCCAAGGCGACCCGCTCCGATCGATCGGCGGCATCGGCGCGGGCAGCGTTGTCGATGAGCAGGGGCAGTCGATCGAGTTCGCCCGGACCACACATCAGGTCGACCTGCGGATAGCGCTTGAACAGGTCCACCCCATCCCGCTCGGCCATGCAGCCGATCACGCCCACGATCAGCTGCTCGCCCTGCTTCTTGCGGACCCCCGCCAGCCCGAGTCGGCTGTAGACCTTCTGTTCAGCGTGCTCCCGGACGCTGCAGGTGTTGAAGAGCACGACCTGCGCGTCATCGGGGTGAGGCACGAACTGATGGCCGAGCGAGAGCAGCTGCCCCCGCACGAGCTCGCTGTCGAGTTCGTTCATCTGGCAGCCGAAGGTTTCGAGGTACACGCGCATCGATCGAACGAGGATAGCGCCGCTGCTCGTGGGAACTGAAGGATTGCGCCCCGCCGAGCCGATATCTGGACGTGCTCCGCGCTGGCCACGGCATCGCTCTGCTCGCCCTCACGCTGCTCCTCATCGGGGTGGTGTTCGTCAACAGCGCTGAAGTCACCGTGGCGCGGGACACGCGCACGACCCTTTCGGCGGTGCTCTTCGATCGTCACACGATCTTCGCGATTGCCTCGATGGGCTGCCTGCTTCTGGGCATGGTGCTGCCGGTCGAGCGGATCGCCGGGTGGTCCGGATGGCGCTCGCCGCTGGTCTGGGCGACGGGCCTCAGCCTGATGGGACTGCTTGCGGTCCATGTGCCCGGCCTGGGCAAGGAAGTCAACGGGGCGAGCCGATGGGTCAGCCTTGGGCCGCTCACGTTCCAGCCGAGCGAGCTGGCGAAGTGGCTGATGCCCATCGGTCTTGCGTGGTACATCGCCCGAACTGGTGAGCGGATGCAGCGGTTCGTGCCGGGCTTCCTGCTGCCGATGGCGATCGTGGGTGTGGTGGCGCTGGGCATTGCCGGTGAAGACCTCGGCACGGCCGTCCTCGTCACCGGCGTGGCCGTGATCATGCTGCTTGCGGGTGGGGCGAACCTCTGGAATGCCGTGGCCTTCCTGCCGGTCGGCGCGGCGGGGTTCATCGCGCTGGTCTTCATCAGCCCGTACCGGCTCAAGCGCATCTTCTCGGTGCTCGATCCCTACAGCGATCCGCAGGGTTCCTGCTACCACATCATCCAGAGCATGGGCGCGATCTCGGGTGGGGGCGTGGCCGGTCGCGGGCTCGGCAACAGCGTGCAGAAGTTCGGCTACCTGCCCGAGGGCACCACGGACTTCATCTACTCGATCATCTGCGAGGAGATGGGGCTGCTTGGAGCGGTGGCCGTGCTCCTGCTCTACGTGGGACTCGTGTGGTGCATCGTGCAGGTGGTGTCGAGCCGCGTGCCTGCGCCATCGACCGACTCGCCCTTCCGAGACCCCGGTCAGGGTGTTCCAACGCCGACATCACCGGGCTCTCTCCAGCCCGCGCTGGATCCGATGAGCCGGGTCTTGGCCCTGGGCATCGGTGCCACGGTCGGCTTGCAGGCGGTCATCAATGTCGTGGTGGTCACGGGCATGGCGCCGACCAAGGGCATTGCGCTGCCGCTGATCTCGCGCGGCGGAACCGGCTGGATGATGACGGCACTGTGCCTGGGCATGGTGATCGCGATGGATCGTCGCGTGGCACGTGCTGAAGCGCAGACCGATGATCCCGGCGCCGCGCATGATGCATCGAGCCCTGCTCCGAGCCCGCTCGAGGTTGCTGCCTCGGGCGGCATGCCGGAGCCAGCCGAACCATGACTTCGGCTGCCGTGAGCGCAGGCGTGTCGTCCAGCCCGTCGCTCGCCGTGGCGCCCCGGTGTGTGCTGCTGGCCGGTGGTGGATCAGGCGGACACATCAGCCCGGGCTTGGCCATTGCCGAGCGCATGAAGGCGATCGACCCAGGATGCCGGCCCGTCTTTGCGTGCAGCCAGCGGCCGATCGACGCTCAGATGCTGACCGAGGCTGGAGCCGAACACGTGGCGATCCCGGCCGAGCCCATGTCGCTGCGGCCACGAAAGCTGCTGCGGTGCATGAGGGCCTTCGTTCGCGGCCGAGCCGAGGTGCTGCGGATGATCGATCGACTGCAGCCATCATGGGTCGTGTCGCTCGGTGGCTTCGTGACGGCGCCAGTGGTCCACGCAGCACGAGCGCGCGGCGTGCCGGTGCTCTTGGTGAATCTCGATGCCACCCCCGGCCGAGCGAATCGCTGGGTCGCGCGGCGTGCGCGTGAGGTCGTGAGCGCGATTCCAACGCCCACGATCCCCGGCTTTGCTCGCGAGACCATCGGCATGCCGCTGCGTCGCCTGGCGTTGGCGCCGGCGGAGCAGGCATCGTGCCGCGAACAGCTGGGACTCTTGCCGGGCGTGCGCACGCTGCTCGTGACGGGTGCAAGCCAAGGTGCCAACAGCCTGAACGACTTCATGCTGCTCCAGGCCCAGCGCGATCCGAAGGCGTTCAAGGATTGGCAGGTGCTGCACCTGTGTGGTCCGAGCGTGAGCGGCGGTGCTGCTCGGTTCGAGTCGGGCTACCGCGCTGCGGGTGTGCATGCCGTCGTGATGCCGTTCCTGCACCGCATGGGCCTGGCCTGGGGTGCGGCCGATCTTGCGCTCAGTCGTGCCGGGGCCAACAGCGTGGGCGAGGCCGCAGCCAATCATGTTCCCACGATCTTCGTGCCATATCCCTATCACGCCGACCTGCACCAGATGCACAACGCGATGCCGCTGGTTGACGAGGGCGCAGCCGTCCTTGCGAAGGATGCGATCGAGCCAGAGGCGAACCTTCGTGCGCTCGGCGAGCCGATGCTGAAGTTGATGCACGACGATGCATCGCGACGGGCCATGCGTGCTCGACTTGAGGCGCGCACCGAACCTGACGCAGCCGAACGCATCGCGCGATTCCTGCTCGGAGCGGGATCGTTCGGCTGACGCGACGGTCCGCCATCGAACCAAGTCCGTGACCGGCGCTGCCCTGCGGCGCTGCCCTGCAGTGCTGCCCTGCAGTGCTGCCCTAGCGTGGCCTCAGAGCGTGACGAGGCACTCGGCCAGCAGGTCGATCGCCGCCTTCAGGTCCTTCTTGTTGATCGACTCGGTGACGGTGTGGATGTAGCGGGTTCCGGCACCGATGGCGATGCACGTCGCGCCCTTGCCGCTGCGCTGGATGGCGGCGCCATCCTGCCCGCCTCGCGGCAGGATCGCACGTTGGTGCGGGATCTTCTTGCGCTTGGCGATCGCGCAGACCTGGGTCAGCAGGCCGTAGTCGCTGATCATGCTGCCATCCTGCACCATCACCGCCGCACCTAGGCCATGCTTGGTCACGCGCTGCGAATCAGGTACGCCCGGCGTGTCGCACGCCAGGTTCACGTCCAGCCCGATGCCGATCTCGGCGCCGACGGCGTTCGCCGCGGTCATCGCGCCGCGAAGGCCAACTTCCTCCTGGGTGGTGAAGGCAACCACCACGTCGCGCGAGAGCTGGCCGCGTCGCTTGGCGATGGCCCGGATCGCCTCGATGGCCATGAAGCAGGCAAAGCGATTGTCGAGCGCCTTGCTGATGACCGCGGTCGGCAGGTCCATGAAGGGCTCGTCCATCACCACGTAGTCACCGACCTGGACGCGGCTCTTCACGTCGCCTGCGTCGCGGCCGAGGTCGACGAAGAACTCCTCGGTGCCTGGCACCTTGCTGCGCTCGGCCTCGCTCGAGATGTGGATCGGCTTGCCACCGGGGTTCATCACGCCCTTGAGGTCACCCTTCTCGGTGATCACCAGCACGCGGCGGCTGAAGAGGTTGCGCGCGTCGAAGCCGCCAGCGGGGTTCAGCCAGAGGAAGCCCTGCTCATCGACGTGGCGGACGTAGAAGCCGATCTCGTCCATGTGCGCGGCCACGAGGATGGGGCCCCCGGAACGCTTGCGCGCCTTGATCGTGCACAGGAGCGAACCCATCGGATCGACCGTGACCGAGTCGAAGAGACCCTTGGTCTCCTTCTGCACGAGCGCGCGCACGCGCTCCTCGCGACCAGGGATGCCGGGGGTTTCGCAGAGACGTTGCAGCAGGGAGATGTCCATGGGTCGGGAAACCTATCATGCTCGGCCCATGCACGATGACCTCCATGCCCTCCACGCCGAGTTCGCGCGCGGCGAGGCGCAACGACGCGCCGGGGCGGTGGCGCAGGCGCCGGGGGCAGGGGATCGCGGAGCCGGGATCCTTCCCGCCGACGGCCAGGTCCAGTACCTGCCGTGGGCCGACGGCGGCGAGCCCGTGGCCTTGGTCCCGGCCAGTTACGGCAGCGTGGAAGTGGAGTACGCCGCGCTGCGACGAGGCTGCGCGCTCCTGGATGGATGCGCGCGCGGCGTGATCCGTGTGCGCGGCAAGGATCGGCTCGACGTGCTGCAGCGCATGCTGACGCAGGAGCTGCGCGGGCTCGAGCCCGGCGGCGTTCGGCGCAGCTTCTGGCTCAACCGCAAGGGAAGGATCGACGCGGATCTCGCGGTCGTTGCCTTCGACGATCACTGGTTGCTCGAATGCGATGCGCTTGATGCGGCCCACGCGGCCGCCAGCCTGTCCTCGTTCATCTTCAACGAGGACATCGAACTCGTCCACGAGCGGGCGCTGCGACGCCTGACGCTTGCTGGGCCCTCGACCTTCGAGGCCCTTGCTGCGGTCGGCGCGGAGACCGCTGCGCTGGCGCAGTCGGATGCACGCTCGTGCATGCTGCAGGTCGCGGGGATCGCGTGTCACGCGTGGCGACTGGATTGGTTCGGTGTGCCGACGGTGCATCTGGCCTGTGATGCCGATCGTGCGGCGGAGTTCTGGAAGGCGCTCGTCGCTCAGGTCGACCTGGCTCACGGCAGGCGACGCGTGCGGCCCTGCGGCTGGTACGCGCAGAACATCGCGCGCATCGAGGCGGGCGAGCCGTGGTTCCATGTGGACTTCGGTCGCGAGAGCTTGCCGCACGAGAGCGGCGTGCTGCGCGAGCGCGTGAGCTTCACCAAGGGTTGCTACCTCGGCCAGGAGATCGTGGCGCGCATGGAGAGCCTTGGCAAACCGAAGCAGGTCGTGGCAGCGCTGCGCATCGTCGGCGATGCGTTGCCGACAGCGGGGGAGCAGGTCTTCTCGCTCACCGAAGGCGGTGGTCTTGCCGAGCAGGTCGGTGCGGTCACGAGCAGCACGCTCAGCCCGATGCTGGGTGCCGTGAGCATCGCGCTCGCCACCGTGCGGACGGTGCACGCCGTGCCCGGCACGCTGCTTGCCGTCAACGCCGAGGGCATGACGGCGCGCGCCGTCGTGCAGCCTTCCCTGCGGTTCGTGGAGGCCGCGTCATGAGCATCGGGTTGCTT
>JASGCG010000084.1 GCA_030054235.1 Bacteroidia bacterium | reverse complement strand
CGACCATCGGAGGCGGGTGCCAGCCCCGCCGAGCGACGCAGGAGGAGCGCGCGCGTCCGCGCGGCCGGAACCCGAGGAAGCGGGAGGACGAGCGCCTGCTCGACCCCACGCGAGCATCGATAGGATCCGTCGCATGAACCGGATCCCCGCGCTCGCCACGTGCCTCGTCGTCCTTCTCGCTGCCTGCGGTGCGCCCAAGCGCGCCGTCAAGACCGAGCAGGAACTGCTCGCCCGGCGGGCCCAGGTCCAGATGTTCGCCGGTGCCATGAAGGCAGGCATCATGGAATCGCTTTGCCGGCACGCCCACAAGGAGCGTGAGGCGGACCCGAACTTCTCGCTCGACATCCTGGTGCTCTCCGGCGGCGGCGACTTCGGCGCATACGGCACCGGCCTGCTGCGTGGCTGGTCCGAGTCCACCAACCCGCCGATGAAGCTGCCCAAGTGGGACATCGTCACGGGCGTGAGCACCGGTGCGCTGATCGCTCCGTTCGCCTACCTCGGCGCCCAGGACGACCTGGTCAAGATCGACGAGTTCTACCGCAACCCAAAGCCGGACTGGGTCAAGACGCGCGGCCTGCTCTTCTTCTTGCCCGAGAACGCCAGCTTCCTTGAGGTGCCGGGGCTCGAGCGCGAACTCGACTCGATCGTCTCGCGGAACTTCCTCGAGCGCATCGCCGTCGAGGCTGCCGAGGGACGCGTGCTCACCGTGCAGACGACCAACGTGGACGACGGCAGCCCGCAGCCGTTCAATTACGGTCTTGCTGCTGAAATGGCCTTGGTGAACCTGAAGGCTGCGAAGGACGAGGCGCAGCGGATCGCCGCGCTGCGCCGCCCGCGCGACATCCTGCTCGCATCCGCCGGGATTCCCGGCGCATTCCCACCCCGCGAGGTCGACGGACAGCTCTTCGTCGACGGTGGCACGACCAGCAACATCATCTACGGCGGTGCCCTCGGCCGCGAGGAAACCTTCGGCGCGACCTGGAAGCGCCTCTATCCCGGCCAGCCGATCCCGAAGCTGCGCTACTGGGTGATCATCAACAACTACGGCGTCTCGATCCCGCGCACGATCCAGGAAGGCTGGCCCGAGATCATCACGCGCAGCCTGGAGCTCTCCATCCGCTACAGCACGCTCACCTCGCTGCGCCACCTCTTCGCACTCGCCGAAGTGACCCAGCTGCGAGGCGACGGCGAGACCGAGGTGCGCTGGACCTCGATCCCCGATTCGTGGCGCCCCGTGAACAAGGGTGATTTCGACGAGGCCACCATGCGCTCGCTCTCGGACCTCGGTCGCAAGCGCGCGACCGAACCTGGGACGTGGAGCTCGGTCAGCCCATGAGCCGATCGGCGCTCCATGTGGCCTGACCTGCGGGAGCGCCGTCGCGAGCCTGAGTGGATGGACGATCCGTCGCTCCCCGCGGCGGATCACGATGACGCACTGCGTGGCTTGGCACGGCTGAACCGCTTTGCGCGGAGCCATGCCATCCTCTGGCCGCGGTTGGTGGCGCTGGCTCGCATCGCCAACCACGCCGGCCGGCCACTGCGTGTGCTCGACGTTGCCACCGGTTCGGGCGACCTGCCCCTGGCCATGGCGCACCATGCACGCAGGCAGGGACTCGACATCCACTGGTCGGTCTGTGACGTCAGCGCCCACGCACTCGATGTGGCCAGGGGCCGGGCCGAGCGAGCGGGCTTCGACTTCACCGCCCACCGACTCGATGCAACGGCCGACGAACTGCCGGCGACGGACGTCTCGATCTGTTCGCTGTTCGTGCACCACCTCGATCAGCCGCAAGTGGTCGGAGTGCTCCGCGGCATGAAGCAGGCCTCGACGATGGCCCTGGGCGTCGCTGACCTGGATCGTTCCCAGCTGGGCTACGTCCTCGCGTGGATCGCGAGTCGCGCGTTGACGCGATCACCGGTCGTGCACGTCGATGCACTCCTCAGCGTGCGTGCGGGATTCAGGCCTGGAGAGATCAAGCGGATGTCGCAGGAGGCGGGACTCGGTGGCGCGATGCTGGACCGCGCCTGGCCCGCGCGGTGGCGGCTGTGGTGGACCGCCCCATGAGTGGGCGCACGCCATCGGTCGTCCATCCAGTCACCGGAGGCTCCGTATCCGCACCACGCACCGAGGTCGTCGTGATCGGCGCGGGTCCGGCAGGATGCCTGGCGGCGATCGCGGCGGCGAAGGCCGGAGTGCGGGTCACGCTTCTTGAACGGGCAAGCTTCCCTCGCGAGAAGGTCTGCGGCTGCTGCATTGCCCCGCGCGGCGTCGCCGTGCTGGGCGACGCGGGCCTCGACCATGTGCTCCACGGCGCACCTCGCCTCGGCAGCGTGCGGCTGTCGTCGGGGCGCTCCTCGGTGCGGATCGATCGCGATTCGGGCGTCGCGCTCTCGCGCGGTGCATTCGACGCCCGGCTCTCACGCGCCGCAACGGAGTCCGGTGTCGATGTGTTGCATGGGACATCGGTGACCGTCGGCATCGATGGCGCAGTCCAAGCCAACAGCGACGGTGCCGAGTGGACGATGCAACCTTCGGTGTGCGTGGTGGCCGACGGACTCTCGGGTCGTTCCCTCGATGCGCATCCTGGGGTTCGATGGCGCGTGGCACCATCGAGCCGCATCGGCCTCGGCGCCATCCTGCCACCGGGCTCGATCGATCTTTGCCGCGGCGAGGTGCTGATGCGCGTCGAGCCCGGCGGCTACGTGGGCGCCGTGGAACTCGAGGACGGCCGGGTCGATGTCGCCGCTGCCGTCGACCATGACGTGCTGCGACACGAGGGACCTGCGGGTGTGATGGCCCGTTGGCTCCGTGATGCAGTGCGCGACCGGCACACCATCGATACGGCACGATGGACTGGAACACCCTGGCTCACGCGGCGCCGAACCACGCTGGCCGTGCCGGGCATCCTGGTTGCAGGCGATGCCGCTGGATATGTGGAGCCATTCACCGGCGAGGGCATGTCGTGGGCACTGGCAAGCGGCCACGCCGCCGGCCTGATGGCCGCTCGCATGGTCCACGAGCCGTCATGCTGGCGCGAGTGGCCCGCACAATGGGCCAACCTGCTCGGGCGCGACCGTTGGCGCTGCGGCCTCATCGCAAACCTCTTGCGCTCGCCAAGAACCGTTCACGCCGGGCTCGCCATCGCACGCCGTTGGCCGACCCTTGCCGCACAGCTCGCGCGACCCATCGGACAACCACATCGGACCTCCACAGCCGGCCACGGAGTCGCTCCATGAATCAACCACGCATCCTCGGCCTCTCTACCAGTACGCCCCCGCGCGAGCTGCCGCGATCCGAGTGGCTCACGATCGCGCGTCGGCTCTCTCCGGCACGCGTCGACGCACGCGTCCTCGAGCGGCTCGCCGATCGCAGCGGGATCGATGCGCGCGCATGCGCGTGCCTTGCATCACCGTTCGGCGAGTCGTTCTACCCCGCCGATGATGGATCTGGCGGACCAACCACGGCAGCGCGCATGGAACTCTGGTGGGCGGGCGTGCGCGACATGGGCGGGCGCGCGTCTCGAGCAGCGCTGGAGCAGTCGGGCTGCGACGCGGCCTCGATCACGCACGTCGTGACCGCCAGCTGCACGGGATTCCGCGCGCCCGGCCTCGAGATGCACCTGATCGAGGCGCTGGGGCTTCCGGCATCGACGAGGCGGACCAACATCGGCTTCCAAGGATGCCATGCGGCGGTGAATGCTCTTGCTGTGGCGCGTGCCATCGTGCTCTCGGAGCCTTCGGCCCGGGTGCTCGTGTGCTGCGCCGAGGTCTCGACCGCCCACTTCCACTACAGCGACCGGCTCGACCAGCTCATCGCCAACACGCTCTTCGCCGATGGCTGCGCGGCCTGCGTGATCGGCATGTCGACGGATGCGACGCAGCCGGCGATCCTCGCTACGCACTCGCGGCTGTTCCCTGCGACCGCCGGCGAGATGGGCTGGCTCGTGGGCGACCACGGCTTCGAGATGATGCTCGGTGCGCGCGTGCCGGAACTCCTCGAGCGTGAGGTCGGGACCTGGGTCGGTCGCTCCCTCGAGGTGCAGGGACTGGTCCGCGACCACATCGGCGGCTGGGCCATCCACCCAGGCGGGCCGCGCGTGATCGATGCGGTGCTCGCATCGCTCAACCTCCCGGCAGCGAGCGGTCACCACAGCCGCGAGGTCCTGCGGCGGCATGGCAACATGAGCAGCGCCACGCTGCTCTTCATCATCCGCGACTTGCTCGAGGCGGGTATCCCCAGACCGTGGGCCGGCATGGCGTTCGGGCCCGGACTGGCTGGTGAACTGCTCTTGCTCGGCTGACGCTCAGCGCCAGCTGCCGTCGACCGGCGAACCGAGCGCAGGCGGAATCCTTGCGGGGTCGGGCGGGAGGAGCTTGGACGACGCCACCACGTCCTGTCCGTCCTGGCTCCAGAGGAACCTGAGGAAGGCGAGGACGTGCTGCGGGACGGTGCCATCCTTGTCCGTCACGACGACGAGGTTCAGCGAACGCGTGAGCGGGTAGCTGCCGTCGTTGATCGCCGACACACTCGGCGCCACGAACGGGCCACCGTCCTCGTTGGCGAGGGGCACCATGCGAGCGCGCACCTGTGCAGCGCCCGTACTGGCCACCCCCATTGCGTTCCTGTAAGCACAGCAGGCATTGACGACCGATGACGGGGTCGACTCGACGAAGGTGCCGATCGTCGTGATCGGCTCGCCGGGCATGCACCATTCCATGAGCCGCTGCATGGTGCCGGTGCGGATGTCGCGGAAGTACAGCGGAAAGAACTCCTCGCCCAGCGGCGATGCAGGGTCGATGTCGTTCCATCGGAGGACCAGACCCGGGCTCATCGAGTGCGTGGCGGAGAAGATGGCGTTGCACTGGCGGCGCGTGAGGCCTGCCAGCGGGTTGTCGCAATGCACGAAGATCGCGACGCCGTCACGGGCCACCTCGATCTGGTGCACCGTGCGCCCACCCGCCGAGAGTGCCTCGAGCTCCTGGGGCTTCAGGGCACGGGCCATGGCGGCAAGGTCGCACCGCCCGGCACGAAGGGCCTGCAGCCCACGGTCGATCGAGCCCTGACGCATCACGACATCGCAGGCCGGCTGGATCTTCTCCCACGCGAATCCTGCCTGGATCAGCATCACCGACATCGAGTCGGAGCCCTCGATCACGATGGCCTGCTCGTGCTGCGTACCGTCGCCGAGGTAGGTCGGAAACCGCTCGACCATGCCCGAGAGCTCACGGCTGTAGGCCTGGCCCTGCTTGGGCAGCGCATCGACGGCCTTCGCGATCGCATCGACGCCCGCAGGCAGGTCCTGCGGCACATCGGTGCCCTCGACGGGGACCTGGGCGATGGCTGCTTGCGCCGACAGGGCGAGCACCGGGATCAGTCGTCTCAGGATCATGCTCCACCTCGGCGGGTACGGATGATGGTCACGAGCACCAGGCCGCCAACCAGCAGGCCGACCACGGCCATGGCGCGCCAGAACACCTTGTCGATCAGGGCATCGGATGCGGCCTGGACCGAGGCCAGCCGCTGGTCGATCGCCTCTGAGCCGATCAGTTTGTCGCCGCTCTCGAGCGCGCGGTTCGCCTCGGCGAGCGTGTTGCGCGTCTCAGCCAGCACCGCCGCGATCTCGGCAAGCTCGATGGGCTTGGCCGGGGGCGCGCTGGGATCCTTGGCCGCCTCGGCACGCGCCTGCATGGCGGCGACCTTGTCGAGCGTCTCGTTGACCTTCGACACCGTCGTGCCCGACGACTGCATCACGCCACCCACGGCTTCCACGAGCGGCTGGGCACGCTCGAGGGTGGTCGTCGTGGCGGCCATGGCACGCTGGTACTCCTGCAGCAACGCCTGCACGACCGGCCCCTGCTTCTCAAGCAGCGTCGGGATCGAGCCCACGACGTTGGTCGCACGGTCCACGCCGTCGAGCGCACGCCGCACCTCCGGCATGGCCATGATGTCGTACCAGAGCGCAAGCACCTGCCAGTTGGCGAAGAGCGGCAGGCGCTTGGCCCAGAAGAAGCTCCGGTCGTAGGCGAGCTGCACTTCCTCGATCTGCTCGGTCGCACGGTCCAGCGGCTCCAGCAGGCCTCCGCCGTCCCGGACCTTCTCGATCATGGCCTGCCCCTTGGCATTGGCGACATCGCTGAATCGAACATAGGCCACGAATTCATTGCCGCTGCGGCGGGCCCACCAGACCGAGATCTCCTGGTCAAGTTCCAGGAGCTGCTCGTCCGTGAAGACGCGCTCGCAGATCGAGGTGATGTCCTCGCGTGCCTTGCGGAGGTTTTCCTCGACCGCCCGGGAGCGCTCCTTCCAGATCGCGTGCGCGCGGCCGGAGTCGACCCAGAAGTAGTTCTGCAGCGTGACTACCACGTACTGATCGACCAGCTGGGTCAGCGTGTCGGGCGCGGTGGCAATGTCGTACATGCTGGACACCCCCAGCAGACGAAGGCCATTCATGAGCCGGCACTGCTGCAGATCCGGGTTGTCGCGCATCACGCGCTCGCTGGCGCCGACCATGAGCGTGAAGTAGCGGTCGGCAAAGGCGTTGGAGAGTTCCTCGAGCTGCTTCCGGCTGGTCTTCTCGTCGCGAACCATCCGCATGCCGGGGCCGGTCTTGGGCTTGGGTGGGGCGCAGCCGGGGGCCGGCAGGAGCGCTGCCAGCGCGAGCAGGAGGACGGTGAGCGTGGCCGGTCGCATGGTCATCTCACGCGCTCCGGGCTTGCATCACGCGCGACATGACGCGCACGGCGATGAAGGCGCTCAGGCCGACGATCAGGAACTCGACGATCGAGTTGAGGAACATGCCGTACCGGATCGCGACCTCAGCCACGGCCGGGGCGGCATCGGTCGCCGGCTTGGCCGCCTGCAGCACCAGCTGCAGGTTCTTGAAGTCGACCCCGCCGATGAGCAAGCCCAAGGGCGGCATCATCAGGTCGGACACGATCGAGTTGATGATCTTGTTGAAGGCGGCACCGATCACGATGCCGATGGCCATGTCGATGGCGTTTCCCTTGACGGCGAAGGCCCTGAAGTCGTCGGCAAACTTGCGCAGCATGCTGGTCTCCTTGCGGGGCGGCAGCCTACCCGCCCCCGGGTGGG
>JASGCG010000083.1 GCA_030054235.1 Bacteroidia bacterium | reverse complement strand
CTCGCGCGCCATCAGCAGCTCGGTCTGCGGATCCGCCGGATGCATGGCGAGCGCACGCTGCAGCGATCGAAGCGCGGCTCGGGCATCGCCCCGCTTTGACTGTGCCGCAGCGCTGTCGTGCAACGCTTCACGCGTCGGCGGTGCGGCATCCTTGGCCAAGGCGGCGAGCTCCGGATCCTGCGCGATGACGGGCTTTGACCAGTCACGGCAGCCCGCATTGAGCAGCAAGGCCAACAGCAGGGCCAGGCGCGAGGCCACGTGTGGAGCGCCATGCACGTCCACGCACGCAACCATGCGCGAGGCCAGCGACCTTGCCGTAAGGATGTCGGGTCGAACGGAGTTCATCGTGCGGCGCGCACGCCTGCGAGTCGACGAAGCGCGCGCGCGTTGACGATATCCCACGGCTCGCCACCGGGCGCAACGTCCTTGGCCGTCTCGAGAATCATGGGCCGACCGAGCAGCTTGGGATGCCTCAAGACCGCGCGAAAGCAGGCTTCGCCGCACGTGCCATGCCCGATGTGCTCGTGCCGGTCCAGCCTTGAACCGCACGCACCGATGCTGTCATTGACGTGCACGGCGTGCACGTGCTCGAGGCCGCACTCACGGTCGAAGCGCTCCAGCACGGCCTTCGCGCGCGCCGGCGTGGAGCAGTCATGCCCGGCCGCCACGATGTGGCACGTATCGATGCAGAAGCCCACGCGCTCGGGGGCGCGCACCAGCTCGCGGATCATGCGCAGGTGGCCGAAGTCGTAGCCGAGGTTCGTGCCGGAACCGACGGTCGTCTCGAGCAGCGTGATGGTGCGGAAACCCTTGAGCTGCCGGTGCAATTCATCGAGCGATGCGGCAATGCGGCGCAGCCCCTCGAGCTCATCGGCCGATGGCGGCTCGCCCAGCCGATTCGGTTCACGAGGCTTCCTCGGCGTGCCCAGGTGCGCGCCTGGGTGCATCACGCACACGGGGATGCCGAGCGCCTCGCAGCGTTCGGTCTCGTCGCGCTGGAGGGCCAGCGAGCGCTTGCGTGCCGCCACATCCGGATTCGCCAGGTTCACGAGATAGGAGTTGTGGCTCACGACGCGTGATCCATCCCAGCCCGCCGCAGCCAGTGCCTGCGACCACGCCTTGATCTCGGCCTGCTGCAGGGGCTTCGACGCCCACTGCCGCTGGTTCTTCGTGAAGACCTGGACACAGTCCAAGCCGAGCCTGACCGCTTCCGCGATCGCCAGGTGCAGGCCACCCGCGATCGAGCAGTGGGAACCGATCAGGACAGGCGGCATGGCGGGTCGGGTCAGACCATGCGCGCGCCGGCGGCGCGGGCGGCCTCGACGATCCGCTCGGCGGTGCGCACGGCAGCGGATCCCGCCTCGGCATCGACGAACGGGCGCTCACCGGTGCGAACGGAGCGCACGAAGTCGGCGAACTGCAGGGTGAGCGGATCGCCAGCACCCACGGCCAGCGGCTCGACCTTGACGAGGTCGAGGTAGTTCACGCCCGACAGGTCATCGCCATCCTTCAGCTGCCGTCGAACCTGATCGAGCTGCTCGGCGTTGGCGGTCTTGCGGACGACGGTCCCCTGCCGCGCGACGAAGTCGGCGCTGACGTAGGCATCCTCGCTGATGATGCGGATCTTGCGCTCGGTCTTGAGCGCCATGCGGCTCGCCGTGACGTTGGCCACGCAGCGGATGCCATCGGGCCCCGCAGGAAAGACCAGCCGTGCATTGCAGATGTCCTCGGCCTCGCCGAGCACGCAGACCGCATTGGCGTGGATCTCCTCGGGCTCGCTGCCCACGAGCATCAGCAGCAGGTCGAGGTCGTGGATCATCATGTCGAGCACCACGCCCACATCGACGCTGCGGAAGGTCATGGGCGAGATGCGATCCATCTCGATGAAGCGTGGCGTGATGCCCGCGAGGCCACGCACCGCCACC
Source organism: Bacteroidia bacterium (assembly GCA_030054235.1). Classification (GTDB taxonomy): domain Bacteria; phylum Planctomycetota; class Phycisphaerae; order Phycisphaerales; family SM1A02; genus SYIB01. The sequence continues at coordinate 5,171 of JASGCG010000083.1, read as the reverse complement.
ATCACGGGGTCGTAGCGCACGACGTGCCCGACTTGCAGGGCCACGCCGTGGCGCGCGGCGGCCTCGGCCATCTCCGTTGCGGTGCGCTCATCCGGGGCGAGGGGCTTCTCGACCAGACAGTGCACGCCCGCCGCAGCGGCCTGGAGCACGATGTCGCGGTGCGTGACCGTCGGGGTGGCCACCACGATGGCCTGCACGCCCACGGCCAGCAACTCATCGAGCGACGCGCATGGCGTGCCGCCGAACTGCTCGGCCAGCGTGTTGCGACGCTCTTCGCTCGCATCGGCGATGGCCACGAGCTCGGCTCCGTCGGCCTGGCTGGCCACGCGGACGTGGTGGCGCCCCATGCGCCCGCAGCCGACCACGCCCACACGCATCGGTGCCTTGTCGCTCATGCGCCCTTCGACTTCCTGTAGACCATCGCCAGGTGATTGCCCGGGTCGCGGTACTCGACCTCGGACATGTAGGCCTTCATCAGCATGATGCCGCGGCCCGAGGGGATCTCGAGGTTGTCGTCATCGGTCGGGTCGGGCACCGCATCCGGATCGAAGCCCTCACCCTGGTCGCGCACGTCGAAGCGGGCCTCGTCGCCATCCACGCTCCAGCGGAAGTCGACCTGCCCATCGGGCACGTGGCGGTTGCCGTGGCGAATGGCGTTCACGAGCGCTTCTTCCAGCGCCAATCGGACGGCGAAGAGGGCCTCGCGGCCGTATCCATGCTGCGCCATCGCCTGCTCGACCGCCGTCTGCGACGCATCGATCTCGGCACGCGGGCCGCGGAGGATCGCGTGGCCTTCGATGCGCGCCGGCATGGCTGGGCTCAGGCGAGCGCCTTGAGGGCGGCCTCGGCCGACTCGTCGATGCTGAAGTGCTTGTTCAGCTTCGTGATGTAGAAGACCTCGAGGATCTCGGGGCGGATCTCGGCCAGGCGCAACGTGCCGCCCTTCTTCTTCACGAGGCTGTTCACGGTGATCAACGTGCCGAGCGCGGCCGAAGACAGGTGCTCGACGACGCCGAAGCACATCAGCACCTTGGGGGCGGTCATCGGCTCGAGCTTGCGCTGGATGTCCTGCCCGATCTGCCGGATGGTGGCCTCATCGAGGATGTCGCGGTCGACGAAGTCGATGCGCACCACGTCATTGACGGCGCTGATGCGCAGGCGGGAACTGTCGTTGGCCATGGTGCTTCCCCGAGGGGTTGGAGGACTGGTTCAGAAGCCGCCGGCGGATCCCTCGCCGAGCTGCGACCGCAGGTCGGGGAAGAGGTCGTCTTCCATCTCCTGCTGGATCATGATCTCGGGACGGATGAGCAGCATCTGGGTCTTCTCGCTGCGGGTCGTCAGACGGTTGGTGAAGAAGCGGTTAACGATCGGGATCTTGCTGAGGACCGGCACGCCGACCTCGATCTCGATCTCGTTCATCAGGATCTGGCCGCCCAGCATGATGGTGCCCTTGTCGGGAACGCTCACCGAGGTGCGGATTTCCGAACCCTGCAGGCTGGGCAACTGGATGGTGCCGGAGAACTGCGACGCACGACCGCCGCCACCGTCGCCACCACCGCCACCAGCCGCGCCGGTCACCGTCACTGGGGTGAACGAGACGTTCTCGTTGAGGCCGAAGCGCACGTTCATGGTGACGTAGCGGCGATCGGCGCTGATGACCGCATCGAGGTCGAGGACGAAGCCCTCGAACACGACGTTCGTTTCCGGCTCGAAGCCTGCGGCGTTGTTGCCGGTGATCGGCTCGAGGCCCGACACGTAGGTGATGCCCTTCGCGATGCTGATCCACGAGCGCTGGCCGTTGAACAGGGTGAGGCGCGGCGCGGTGAGCACCGAGTTGCGCTGGTCAGCCTGCGTGGCCTGGACGAGCAGGTCGATCTGGACGTCATCGAGGTAGGTGAAGCCGGTCGACAGGGCCGGCGAACCGAGCGCCGCGAGCACGAAGGGCGACTGGCTGGCCGCGGCGAGCGCGTTGACCAGCGGCAGGCCTTCCTGCTGCACGTTCACCGGCGAGAAGCCGTTGCTCTCGCCGCTCGAGCCGTAGGCCTCGCCCTCGCGGCGGACGCCGACGGGGTTGAAGAACTGGCCTGGGTAGGTGTAATCGATGTCGCCGCCGTTGCCCACGCCGACTGCACCGCCGGTGTTGGGCACCGCGCCGGGCAGGTCGCTGTCCTGGCCGATGCCGGTGAAGGTCACCGGGTTGCGCAGGCGACCGATGTTGCTGTTGCCCTGCGGCGGAGCCGAGCCGGGGATGTTCTGGAAGAAGAAGTCACGCAGCTGGAAGTTCGGGTCCTGCGCGACGGCGGCGTCGTACATCGCCGGGTTCGAGTTGAAGTACAGGTCGAAGTCGATGCCGATCTGCTCGAACCATTCGAGGTCGACGTTGATCAGGCGGGCTTCGATCGCGATCTGCAGGGCGCGAACCTCGCGCATCTTGTTGAGCAGGCCTTCGATCTCGCGGTGGGCCTGTGCAGTGTTGGTCACGATCAGGTTGCCGTTCATCGGCGAGATCGAGCCGGTGTTGCCGCCCTGGTCCTTCCAGTCGCCCACATCGGCGGTCTGCATCTGGATCAGGTCCATTACATCCTGCTCGATCGACTCGCGCGTCTTGGCCTGGCGCTCGTCCTTCTTGGCGCCGAACAGCTGGCCGCCCTGCGACGGCGTGAGGCCGTCGCCCGTGCCCTGGCTGATGCCCTTCTCGAGGCTGAAGTCCGGGGCGTTGTCGAAGTAGGGAATCTCCAGCAACAGATCGCGGATGTCGTACACCTCGATCATCACGTTGCGGCGGATCGATTCCGGCGTGCTCACGACGACCATGCCGTCGGTCACGGTGAAGGCCGGGCTCGAGGTGCCCTCGCCGTACTGCTCGAGCACGCGCGTGAGCGCCACGTCCATGGGCACGCCCTCGAGCGCATCGAGGCGAACGCGGGTCTCACGATCGATGCCGGCCTCGGCCAAGGCGCGCCAGTCAGGCACGATGTTGAGGCCGGGGTTGTCGGTGCGGGCGATCTTCTCCATCACGTCGATCGCCTGCTCGAGCGAGTAATCGGCCGAGGCGAGGTTGACCGGCGTGGATTCGATCGAGGCCAGGACCTGCGCATCGGCGGCTGAATCCGAGAAGCCAGCGGCGCCGGAACGGCGCAGCGAGAGCTGACGCCAATCCTCGGGATAGACCATCTTGCCGTTGGTCGACTTGGGGCCGGCGCCGAGCACGTTGCGACGCGGGGCGATCATGCCCTCGATCGCATCCTTGGACATCTGGGTGTAGCCGCGGGCACGCTCGCCGATGGCGACGCTGTAGTCGCGGTAGCTCTTCGCGGTCTCGATGGCATCACGCAGCGCGAGGGCCGCCTGGCTGTAGCGGTCGAGCGTGAGCGTGGCGTCGAGCAAGGTCAGCGCCTCGTCGTACTTCTGCTGCAGCTGCAGCTCGCGCACGCGGCGGATGTTCTCGTTCACGACCTGGTCGCGCTTGGTCTGCTCGGCACGCTGCTGGTCGCGCGCGGTGCGGCTGGCCTGCTCGCGGGTCTTGTCCTGCTCGACCATGAGCGAGAGCGTGCGGCTCTCGTTGATGTCGGCGATGAGCTCGTCGATCTGCACCATGAGCGAATCGACCATGCCCGGGGTCAGGTAGTCGCGGGCCTGCTCGATCTTCAGGCGAGCGGCGGTCATGACGCGCATGGCGCCGTCGAAGTCGCCCTTCTGCTTCAGTTCGGTGGCGCGGCGGACGGCCGACTGGGCTTCGACCTCGCGGCGCTGGCGCAGCAGCGAGATGTCATCGGCGACGGTGTCGACCATCGAGCCCTGGTTCATCGCGGCACGGGCCTGTTCGACGCCGTCGAGCGCTTCCTTGTCGCCGGGAACCGACTTGAGGACTTCGTTCCAGTAGTCGAGGGCTGCTTCCCAGTTGCCGGCCGAGGCCTGCGCCTTGGCTTCGGAACGCAGGGTGTCGGTCACCAGGCGCGCGCGGCGTGCAGCCGCCTCATCGCGGTCGGCCTGCGTCGGCGCGGGAGTCGATGCCGCGCGACCGCGCGGAGCGGGTTGATCGGCAGCGGGGTCGTCAAGCGCGGGGCGGCCATCCTGGGCGGTCGTCGGCATGGCGAGCAAGGTCGCAGCGACGGACGAGGCGATCAGGAAGCGGGCAAAGGGCTGGCAGTGCATGCTGGGGCGCTCCGTGGGGGGCAATCTTGACGATCGGTCGTGGGGCTGTCGGTCAGGCCGCGAGCGGCGGGTCGCAGAGCGTACCGCCATCCACCGAACATTCGCAAGACAGGTCCGGATGGCTCCCCTCAATCGCTACCATCGGACATCGATGAATCAGCATGCGTCGACTCCGACGCGCCTCGCCTTGGCGAGTGGCGCGGTCTTCCACGGCACGGGCTTTGGGGCAACGTCCGTCCAAGGCACCGGTGAGGTCGTCTTCAACACAGCAATGTGCGGCTACCAGGAAGCGCTCTCCGATCCGAGCTACACCGGACAGATTCTGGTGATGACAGCGCCGCAGATCGGTAATTATGGGGTTGCAGCCGATGACGTCGAGAGCGGCAAGCCATGCGTGGCGGGCTTCGTCGTGCGCGAACTCTCGCGCATGACGAGCAATTACCGGGCATGCAACGACGTGTCGTCGTGGCTGTCGTCGCACGGCATCGTGGGCATCGCGGGCATCGACACGCGGGCGCTCGTGCGGATCCTCCGAACCAGCGGCGCGATGAACGGCGTGATCAGCACCGATTCCTCGCTGTCGGATGCCGATCTCGTGGCGCGAGCCCAAGCCGCGGCATCTATGGCCGGACAGGACCTGGCGAGCGAGGTCAGCCCATCGTGCGCGAGCGCATGGGAAGAAGACCTCGGCGACTGGGTGCCACGTGGCGAGCACTTGGTGCGGCGCGCCGTTCGGCGATTGAAGGTCGTGGCGCTGGACTGCGGCGCCAAGCGAAACATCTACAGGAACCTCGCTGAACGCAACTGCGAGGTCATCGCGATGCCGCACGATGCGGCGGCTGCCGATCTCCTGGCGCACCGGCCGGATGGCCTCTTCATCAGCAATGGTCCCGGCGATCCGGCGGCGGTCCAAGCGACCATCGACACGCTGCGCGCGGTCGCCGGCAGCGTGCCCACCTTCGGCATCTGCCTCGGGCACCAGCTGCTCGCGCTCTCCTTGGGTGCTCGCACGTACA
>JASGCG010000082.1 GCA_030054235.1 Bacteroidia bacterium | reverse complement strand
GGCGGCCTTCTTCGGGGCTTCGGGCTTGTTGGTGCCCGCAGCCTTCTGGGCTCCTGATCGGGAACCAAGGCTCGAGGCCTGTGCAGCATCGCTGGATGGCTTCGACTTCGACGGCACGGCCTTGGCCAGCCGCTGTGCCTCGCTGCGGGCTCGTGCTTGTTCGCTGCCGGTGAGCATCATGCTGGCGCGGTGCATCGACTGCGCTGCGGCCTCGATGCGACCGCTCCGCTCCTGGATCGTCGCCATGGAAGCGAGTGCAGTCCCGGCACTTTCACGATCGGGCCCGTTGGATGCCTTCAGCAGCCACGACTCGGCATCGGGCCGCCCCAGGTCCATGGCCGAAAGCCCCGCGACGAGCTGGCCACGTTGCGCCGTGGCGGCGTCGGCCGATGCTGCGGCCTCGGAGGCGAGGGCGAACGCATCGTCCATGTCGCCGTCTTCGTAGAACTCGCGCGCACGATCGAGCGGCGTGCCGACCTTCTTGGTCGTTTCACAGCCGAGCACGACGAGCACGAGCACGGACGCAACGATGTTGAGGCACCTCGGCATGCGGCGTACTGTACAGCTCACCCCATGCAGCTCGGCAACGCCATCCTCCGTCGTCTTGCGCTCCGACCGCTGCGAACCGTCGTGGTGGATGACCAGCGGTCGTGGCCAGCATGGCAGCTGTGGTGGACGGCGTGCCATGTCGCGTCCGCGATCGAGCGTGCGACCACGGCTGATCGAGTCGGCATCATGCTGCCGACCTCGGGGCTCTTTCCAGCCGCCACGCTCGGTGCGTGGATGGCTGGCCGCACGAGCGTGCCGCTGAACTACCTGTTCACGCCGCAGGACATGGAGCACGTCTGCCGCGACGCCTCGATCGACTGCTGCATCACGGTCGACCCGATGCTGGAGTTCACGAAGGGCCTGCCCAGCGGCGTCCGCGCGCTGCGGATGGAGGAGCTCCCGGTCAAGTCCATGCCCCGGCCGCGCTGCTGCACGCCAAGCCGCGCGGATCGCCTGGCGCTCTTGCTCTACACCAGCGGCACGAGTGGTCGCCCCAAGGGCGTGATGCTCACCGAAGACAACCTCTGGGCCAACGTGCGGCAGGTCCGCGACTGGGCGAGCTTCGGCAGCGATGATGTCGTCCTCGGCGTGCTGCCTCAGTTCCACAGCTTCGGCTTCACCGTCCTCACCATGATGCCGCTGGCCGTCGGCGCCAAGGCGGTCTACACCGCGCGCTTCATGCCCAAGCGGATCGTCGACCTGGCTGCGCGCCATCGGCCCACGGCGCTCGTGGCGATCCCAAGCATGTACAACGCGCTGCGCTCGGTCAAGGATGCGCCGAAGGATGCGTTCTCCTCGCTGCGGTTCGCCGTGAGCGGCGGCGAGCCATTGCCTCAATCGGTGAGCGACGGCTTCCACGACACGTTTGGTGTGCGCATCGCCGAGGGCTACGGCCTGACCGAGACGAGCCCAGTCGTGAGTTGGTGCCTGCCGCACGAATATCGCTGGAAGAGCGTTGGTCGTCCGCTCGACGGTGTGCAATTCCTGATCGCCGATGCCGATGGCCAGCCCGTGCCGCAGGGGCAGGACGGCGAGATCAGGATCAAGGGCCCGAACGTCATGAAGGGCTACTTCAACCTGCCGACGGAGACGGCCGCGGCGTTCGACGCCACCGGCTGGTTTCGCACGGGCGACCAGGGGCGGCTCGATGCGGACGGGCATCTTTCGATCACCGGCCGCATCAAGGAGATGCTCATCATCGCGGGCGAGAACGTCTTCCCGCGTGAGATCGAGGAGGTGCTGAACCATGAGCCCTCGATCAAGGAGAGCGCCGTGATCGGGATGACGGATGGCTCTCGCGGCGAGGTGCCGCTCGCGTTCCTCGAGCTGCACGAGGGCGCGACGTTCGATGAGCACGCGGTGCGCGCGTGGTGCCGCGAGCGGTTGCCGGGCTACAAGGTCCCGCGCGAATTCCGCGTGCTTGCGGCGATGCCGCGCAATCCGACCGGTAAGGTCATGCGGCGTGCACTCTCGGCCACGACGCCGGGGATCAATGCATCGGCGTGATGCCGGTCGCGACGGAATGCGGCCTCGCGCCGAGCCTGGTCAGCCACGCAGGATCACGGGCAGGGGCCCCAGCCACTTAGGAGCACGCCAAGGTCCGCGCCGTCCACCGCTCCATCATCGTTCAGGTCGGCTTGGCCGGCGCCGCCCCAGCCGCTCAGCAGCACACCCAGATCGGCACCATCAACCTGGCCGGAACGATTGAGATCCGCGGGGCAGGCTCCGGGACACGGGGGCCCGCCCGGCACGCTGAGAAGCACCCGTACCTGTCCGAGTTCCCCTTGGCGTCCGAGCACCCGCACCAAGGCCGTCTCGCCGCACTGCAGATCAATCGAGAGTTCGGCATCAGTCTGGGGTGGGCAGAGTCCCGAGTCGCTGCATCCATCAACCACCAGTGATCCGCACAACCCCCGGTACGACACCAGCAGGGTGTCAAAGAGGGTGTCAACCGAGCATGTCGACACAAGCACCGTCGCTGCACGATCGAGCGGTCCGACCGTGTACCAAACGTCGTTGCCGGGGATCGTGCCCGTGGACCCGCATGCGGCGGGAAGCGGCAGGCTGCCCGCGGTTGCCGGCCCGGTCTGGGCGATCACGGGTACCCCCGCCATCAACTGAATGGCTCCGTCGCACGCATCGTTTGACGGTGGTGCGATACCACAGGCTTGGACAGCGCTCGCGACACAGCCAGCATCCCACTCCTGCTCGCAGCAGAACGGATCCACGGCACAGGTGGCAGTGCAGCACGCGGCGTCACTGCAACCGATTGCAGGATGCGCGGAGAGGCAGGGGCCATCCGATCCGCACGGATCCTGGCAGACCTGGTCGACTTCGACCCTCAGGGTGTAGGGCCGCCCGGGGCATGGATAGGGGTCGGGCGGCTGCTGCTGGGGGAAGGTACCTGACGTGCAAACGATCCACCATGAACCCGGGGGGATGCACGCCGACGCGAGCGCCTCAATGCAGCTCTCGACCTGGGCGAAGGCAGGTGCGCCCGCGATGTTGCAGCTGCCGGCCGGCACCAGCGCGGCGAACGTCCCATCGTTGCAGGAAAATCCGATGGTGACGCGCGCAAGCCCATCGCCATCCGGATCAGGAACACTCAGCGCCCAGACATCCACGTCGATGCGTTCGGAGCCGGATTCAGGCTGGTACGTCAACCAGCCGCACGCGCTGCCGATGGGCAGAGGCTGCGCCTGGTTGCCTGCGACTGGTGCGATGCAGAGATCATTCGCGGGGATGCCACATGCTTCGGACTCGGTCACGGCATTGGTCGGGCAGGGGGGTTCGCACTGGCCAGAGCAGGCGAGATCGGCGAACGCCACGCACAGGGAGTCCCACGCCTGCGAGCAGCAGCTCGGGTCCTTGGCGCACACCGCCTCGCAGCACGCCTGGTCGCTGCACGCGGGCGTGCCATGGGGAACATCGCACCCACCGGCATTGGGATCACCGCAGGTTCCGGGATCGTCCGGCTCGCACGAAAGACTCGCGGACAGTGCGCAGGTCGCATCCCAACGCACCGAACAGCAGAACGGATCGAGCGAGCAGACCAGCGAACAGCAGCCAGCATCATCGCACTTGGGGGTTGGGTGCTGGATGAAGCAGCTGCCCAGCCCCGACGCCCCGCAGATCGAGCAGAGATCATTCGCCAGTTGGGCGCAGTCGGCGTCCCATGATGCAGAGCAGCACGACGGGTCGATCGCGCAGACCGAACTGCAGCATGAACCGACCGAGCATCCTGGAGTCGGGTGTGGTTCAAGGCAGTCACCCTGGCCCGGGCATGACTGGCCATGCGCCGGCAGAGAGAGCATCGCTGCCAGCAATCCCACAACGCTTCTATGGAGCTCGCGCGTCATGAGTGATGCTCAGGGGGTCCAGGCCGTCAGCAAGGCTCCCAGGTCCGCGCCATCCACGACACCGTCGCCATTGATATCGCCGATGCCAGCTCCTCCCCAGTTGGTGAGCAAGATGCCCAAGTCTGCGCCATTGACGACGCCGTCTCCATTGAGGTCACCGGGCACGGGCGGCGGGCACTGGGGGCCGGACTGCGAGACCGTGAGCGCCCCATCACCGAGGAACGTTGATGCCGAGAAACCTCCGACAGCGATCAGGTACCTGGTCCCGCAGGCCGCATCGAAGGTGAGCGAACTGGTGAACGCCCCGCACCCGTCGCCATCGTCGTTGCATGCGACGACGGAGGCAGGATCGCAGGATGTGAGCACCGCCAAGCGTGTGTCATGGTCTGCTGCGTCGCAGGTTGACAGGGTGCAGGGGCCTGAGCGCTCGGGCGTGAACTCGAACCAGACGGCGTTCCAGACCGTGTCGTCCCCACCAGCGGACAGGTCACAGGCTCCATCGAGCACGAGGTCCTGCGTCGCATCGGCCCGAGAGAAGGCGTTGGAACCAAGACTGATCGACCGAGGTCGCGTACAGGAGAGGCCTGGCGGACCCTCCTCGACCCTCAGGTTCGCGACGCCAGCGGACGTCCCGATGCCGCCGACACGGATGATGACCGGCACCGCTGCAGGAAGTTCCACCAGGAGAGCCGACCTCAGTGGGGTACAGGCCCCATCGGCGTCGTCGTTGCAGGCCAGGAGGGTCCCGCCTGACGTCGGGCATGAACTCCACACCTCGAGCATGGTGTCGAATGGTGCTCCAGTCCCCCCGGTGCACGTGTCGAAGGAGTACACGGCTGACTGGGGCGGGACGAAGGAGAAGTAGACGTCGCGTCCGAGGGTTAGGCCGTCGCATGACGGATCGGCGCTCTCAGATGATGCGTCGGCAGTGTTGATCGGAACGTCAGCGCCGACGATCACCGGCACCGCCGTGGCGCAGTCGTCGCTGCCGCCGGTCGAGCCGCTCGATCCACCGCAGGACTCGCAATAGGCTCTCGCATAGGAGACGCACACCGAGTCCCAAGTGATGGCACAGCAGAAAGCATCGATCCCGCAAACCCGCTCGCAACACGACTCGTCCGAGCAGAACGGCTGACCAGCCTCGTGAGGAACGCAGCAGTCCAGCGCGCCGGGGTCGTCGCAGCTGGGACGGGCTCCCACGAACTGCACGAGCAGCGATGCCTCGCCGATGGCTCCCGACCATCCACCCACGCGGATCACATAGGGTGGTTCAGTGGGTGACAGCTCCGGGAGATTGATGTAAAGGCTCGAGGCGAACTGAAGGTCGGAACCATCCTGGAAGTTGCACTGCTCTCCGTCATCGTTGCAGTCGAGGGGGGAGCCGCCGGACGTCGGACAACCCCGCCAGACCTCGATGCCGGTGTCGAAAGACGGGCTTGACTCACCCTCGGAGCAGGTGGAAAGCAGATAGTCGCCTCCGAAGCCGGGTTGCGGACGGAAGGTCCAGTACACGTCGGCGGTGAATGCCTGGCCTGAGTATCCACATGTGGCCTGGTTGAAGTTCGTGGCAGCGAACCGATTCGAGAACGGGACCAAGGCAGCCGGGAATCCGGTTCCATCGTCCGAGAGCAGGATCGGAGTGGCGGAAGAGCAGGTGTCGTTGACCGGCGGATTGGCGTCACAAGGTTCGCCAGTCACACGAAGGACGTATTGGTTGTCGGCGCTCTCGGGCTGCCGCGGGAACGGCACACCGGTGAAGGCATCAGGTGCCACAAAGATGCGGTACTGGCCCGGCGCCAAGCAGACGCTGCCCGAGGATGGGCACTCGCCGAGCACGGGGTCGGACTCAGTCACCATGAGCAGCGCGTTGCAGGCGCCCGATCGTGCAATGGCCGCGAAGCACAAGGCTTCGGAGAAGACCTCCAACGTCACTCGCGTGGCTGACGTGACGCTGAGGGAGTACCAGTCCGTATCTCGGAGCGCGGCACCGCCGTCGACTTCCATGGCCCACGTGCAACCGATCACTGAGTCGCCGATCGAGATGGGTTGGTTGCCGATGCCGCCGCAGTCGCCATTCAGCTCCTCGAGGCAGTCCTCCTGCTCGACGACGTTGTGGGGTGGGAGCGGACAGGCGAATCTGCACGCATTGCAGATGGACCTGGCTTGGAGCGCGCAACCTCCGTCCCACTCGACCTCGCAGCAGAAGTTGTCCAGAACGCACACCGGCTCACAACACGCGGGATCATCGCATCCCAGTCCCGAGTGAGGCGTGCAGCAATCTCCTGAACCGCAACGGCACTCGTCGCAACCCTCAAGCGCCGCCGTGGCGCAGATCCCATCCCACTGCGTGCTGCAGCAGTATGGGTCGACCTCGCAGATGGCATTGCAGCATGCGGTACTCGCACAACCCGGTCCGGTGCCCTCGACGCAACACTCCTGAGTCGAACTACCACAGTCAGCAGCGCACACAGGGTGCGCCAGCGCTGCAAAGCGCGCAGACAACAGGACCATGAACGCGACCGGGAGCAAGAACAACGGATGTGGACGAGGGGACGTCATGGCAACTCACTGGAGAAATCGTGATCGCGGTCGGAACTCCCGACCGTGCAACTATCGGATCATGCGAGGCAAAGGTCAACCGAACCGGCGACTTTCCCCGTGAAAGGCCAAAAGAGAAACCCCCCGGCCGCGGGGCCGGGGGGGTCGGGTCAAGGTTGCTCCAGGCGTCAGTCCGCCCGGCTCGACATTACGGGCAGGCCAGGTTGAACACCGCCAGGAATGCACCGAGGTCAGCACCGTCGGTGTTCCCGTCGCCATTCATGTCGCCACCGGCCGTGCCCCAGCCAGCGAGGAGGACGCCGAGGTCCGCACCGTCGCGGTTGCCGTCACCGTTGAAGTCACCCGCGCATGGGGCGCTGCAATCGGTGCCGTTGGCCGTCGACACCGTCATGGTGCCGGTGCCGAGGGTCGTGGTGGCGCTGTAGCCACCAACCAGGATGTAGTACTCCTGGCCGCAGACCGCGTCGAACGTGAGCAGGCTGGTGAAGCCGGCGCAGCCCGTGCCATCGTCGTTGCAGGCGATGACCGTGCTGGCCGCGCAGCCCGTCTGGACGGACAGTCGGGTGTCGTGGTTCGCCTGGCCGCAGGTCGACACGGTGTAGGTGCCGCTCTGGGTCGGGGCGAACTTGTGCCACACCACGTTGAAGTTGGTGTCGGTGCCGAATTGGCCC
>JASGCG010000081.1 GCA_030054235.1 Bacteroidia bacterium | reverse complement strand
CCCGCTTGACTGGCGTCACCCCCAGGCTCACGCCTTCTACTGGGCAACGCTGGGCCAGAGGATCGCCGAGAAGCGCTCCAACACCGACGATGACGTCTACAAGATCGTGAACAACGACCGAGTGTCGATCCAGGCCATGCAGGCCATGGCGCGCAGCGGGCTCGTGATCTACGACCCGTTCAGCGGCGACAATCCCGGTCGCCTGACCGATCCTCGCTGGATCAAGTCGATCGACCGCTACTTCACGACGCTCTACGAGAAGCACTATGGCACGCGCGGTGCGGGTGGCGACTCGTTCTGCGACTTCTACGAGAACTTCATGTCGAGCGCGGTGTGCGAGCTCTATCACATCGGCGACTACGAGGGTGCGCAGGCGATCCTCGACCGGCTCGACCGGCTCTTCGGCCGCACGGGGCTGATCCCCAACAGCAAGTACGAGTCGCAGCTCGACACCTTCGTGGTGAACACCACGCGGGGCGAGTACGAGTACCAGCCCGAGTTCGCGCGCCGCGACGTCTACGGATGGCTCGAGCGCGGCTTCCGCGAAGGCTTGCTGTTGAACCGGCCGAAGATCCTCGAGGATGCCATCCGCGAGTCGCGCAACCTGATCGAGTTCTTCCAAGGCAACCGCTACTACGACTTCGTGAACCGATTCGGCGAGAAGCGCATGGCCGACCTCGTGAGCGACCTGCGCGACAGCGTCCGCTTCGTCTTCCAGAAGGTCATGCTCGATGCCTCGCAGCCGATCTACGACCGCCTGACGATGTACAACAAGGCGCCTGAGGAGCAGCGGCGCCTGGTGTACGACGACATCAAGGCACCTCTCGCGGCCGAGTACGCGGCGAACCCGCTTTCGCAGATGCTGCCGATCGAGCGCGCGTTGCCGGAGCCGCCGGGCATGGAAGAGTTCCGCGCTGCACGCGCTGCCGAAGCGGCCAAGAAGGCCGAGCAGCCCTCAGGCGGACGCAGCAGCGACGCCGAGACGAAGTGATCGCGGAGAAGCCAAGACGAAGCCATCATGGCGGCGTGGCGGCGGTGCCGTGACGAAGCGATCGCGGAAGCGGTGAGCTTGAGCTAGCCTCGGCGCCATGCAGCGCCCCCCGGCCATCATCGCCATCGGCAAGAACTACCTCGATCACGCCACGGAGATGGGCGGCAAGCCCCCCGAGCACCTGATGGTGTTCACCAAGAATCCTGCATCCGTGGTGGGCGACGGCGACGCGATCCGGATCCCCGCGATCTGCCGCATCAATGGGCCGCAGGTGGATTGGGAGGGCGAGCTCGCCGTGATCATCGGCCGCGACTGCAAGGATGTCCCGGTCGAGCGCGCGCTCGAGGTCGTGTCGGGCTACGCCGTCGCCAACGATGTCAGCGCACGCTGGTGGCAGCTGAAGGGTTCGGGCGGCCAATTCTGCCGCGGCAAGGGCTTCGACACCTTCTGCCCGCTGAGCGAGCCCGTGCCCGCGGCATCGGTGCCCGATCCACAGGCGCTGCGCATCGTGACGCGCGTCAACGGCACCGTGATGCAGGATGCCGGCACCGATGGCATGGTCTTCGGCGTGGCGCGCATCATCAGCGATCTGTCGCAGGGCACCACGATCGTCGCAGGCACCGTGATCCTGACCGGCACGCCCGCGGGCGTCGGGGCAGGGCGCACGCCGCCGGTCTTCCTCAAGCATGGTGACGTGGTCGAGGTGTCGATCCCCGGCGTGGGCTCGCTGCGCAACCCGGTCATCGAGGAATGAGCGAGTCCGGGCCCAGGTGCAGTTGCGAGAGGTCGTCGCAGCATGCGCGACTCGGTGCAGCGACCCGTGTCGGCATCGCGCTCATCCGGCTCTATCAAGTCTCGCTCGGTCATCTCATCGGTGGGCAGTGCAGGTTCCAGCCCTCGTGCTCGAACTACGGCTTGCGGGCGCTGGAAGTGCACGGCGCGTGGCGCGGCAGCTGGCTCACGGCCCGCCGCATCGCGCGGTGTCAGCCGTGGGGCGGCTCGGGCTTCGATCCAGTGCCCGGTGACAGCCGCTGCGCAAGCCGCGACGACGCACGCACCAGCACGCCCTCGTAGTCGCCCATGGGCCTGAAGCCATGCGGCCGGCCCACGACGATCAGGTCGATGCCCGGGGCAAGCTCATGCTGCCGCAGCCGGAACGCCTCGCGCAACAGGCGCTTCAGGCGGTTGCGCACCACGGCGCCGCCGACCTTGCGCGAAATGCTGAGCCCCAGCCGCGCGTGGGGCAGGCCATTGGGACGGCCGTACACCACGACCCAGCGTGCATCATCACGCACGCCCGCCTTGTAGGCCTGCGCGAACTCCGCGCCCGATTTCACGCGCATGGCGGCCCCAAAGCGCAGCCTCGCGGCGGGCGAGCCGGCGCTGGCTGGTTCAGGCGTCGCTGTCATGGCTGTAGGCCTCCAGCACCGTCGTGCGCTGCACCACGCCAGAGCACTCGCCGCTCACGCGATCGACCACCGGCAGGCTCGCACTCGAGGTCCGTCCGAACTTGCGCATGCATTCGTCCAGGCTGTCGCTCGCCGAGACGCGCGGCACGTCGCGGCGCACCAGTTCATCCACCGTGAGCAGCGGTGCGATCTCGCTGAAGGCGACGATGGGTCGCACGTCGGCATCGAGCACCATGCCCTCGTAGCGGCCATCCGGGCCGAGCACGATCGCATCGCCCGGCAGGCCGGACTTGATCCTGGCGATGATCGCATCGGCGGAGTCGCTGCGCGAGACGCGGATCGGCTCCTCGAGCATGAGGTCGGCGACGATCGTGCGTTCGAGGCGGTTCCAGTCACGCTGGTGACCGAGGTTCAGACCGTACGTGATCAGGTCCTCGGTGTACAGGCTTTCGCGCTTGAGCGCGCGGGCCACGGCCAGCGACGTGACGACGGCGAGCATGAGCGGCAGCATCACGGTGTAGTCGCGCGTGATCTCGTAGGAGAGCATCAGTCCGGCGAGCGGCGCGTGGGCACCACCGGCCACGAAGGCGCCCATGCCGGTCACGACGCAGAGCGCGGGGTGGATGTCCGGCAGCGCATCGACGGAGTTGGCGATCGCCGCGACCAGTGCGCCGATCAGGCCGCCGCACACCAGGCTCGGCGCGAACAGGCCGCCGGAGCCGCCCGAACCCAGGGTGAACGATGTGGCCACGATCTTCAGGGCCAGGAGCGAGGCCAGGAGCAGGACCAGCCATCCGGTGGCGTGCCCGGCCTGCATCGCACCGGAGCACAGCGATTCAATCAGTCGATAGCCGTTGGAATAGAAGGGCGGCTGCCCGGACGACTCGCCGACGATCTGCAGCCACGCGGCACCGAGCGCCGCCAGGAGCAGCGCGCCCACGGCCGGCACCACGAGCCGCGGCAGCGGGACACGTCCAAACACGATCGCCGCGCGACGCAGCACGATCGAGAACAGCACGCTGCACGCGCCGCATGCCGCGCCCACGAGGACGAAGGCCGGAAGGTCCACGAGTCCGAAGCGGGCGCCGGAATAGACCTCAGGATCGACGCCCATGACTGGCGCGTTCGATCGCAGGATCGATTGAGCCGTCGTCGCGCCGAGCACGCTCGCGAAGACGACGGGTGCGAACGTGCGCAGCGAGAAGTCGCGCAGCAGGACCTCGAGCACGAAGAAGACGCCCGTCAGCGGGGCACTGAACACGGCGGCGAGTCCGGCCGCCGCTCCGCATCCCAGAAGCAGCGTGCGCTGGGCGGGATCCGCTCGGATGAGCTGCGCGACATTGCTGCCCACGACCGATCCAATCGTGACGATCGGGCCTTCGGGGCCCGCGGATCCACCAGAGCCGATGGTGGCTGTGCTGCCCAGCCACTGGCGCAGCGCCAACGGCAGGGGGAGTCGGGATCGATTGCGGGCAACCGACCAGATGACCTGTGACACCCCGTGTCCACGGAACGGGTTGGGCACCAGCGCCAGGATCACGCCATTGGCAAGCGCGCCTGCTACTGGCGCACAGACGACCAGCCACGGCAACGAGCCACCCAGGAGGGCTTCCCGTTCGAGCCAGTCTTCGAGCCAGTGAATGGGAGCCATGAAGCCCACGGCCGCCAAGCCCATGAGCGCACCCATGGCCCCGGCCGCCACGAGCAGTGGCCAGCCATCCCCCAGGCGGAACCGCCAGAGGACCCGCTGCAGGACATGGCGGCGTAGGGTCTGGAGCATGGGTGGAACCCTTGCGGCGGCAAGGGGTTTCCCCTATCGTACGGAACTCGCCGCCTCCCACAGGGCGGCCCCAAGGAGCCACCATGATCGAAGCCCTGAAGAGCGATGCCATCGTCGAGAAGATGGGAGGTCGCTTCAAGCTGACCGCCCTCATCCAGCGCCGCCTTGGCGAGCTCATCGACGGTGCCCGCCCGCTGGTCGAGCGCGGCAGCATGAGCGATCTCGAGGTCGTGATCGAGGAGATCCTCCAGGACAAGATCACGATCGACTACGAAGCCAGCAACCTGCCCGAACCGGGCAGCCGCTGAGCGGCGCCACGGTCGCGCGACGACGGGGCCGCAAGCATCCTCCCCCGCGGCGGTGCAGCCGTCGTGGGGATCGAAAACCTGACACCGAAGCGTGATCCGTTTCTTGGATCGCTGTGCTGTGGTGCTAGCCTCTTGCCAGACTCAGGAGGTCTGCCCATGCATTGGACTGTCACCGTGCTCGCAGCACTCGTTGTTTCGACGGCCGTGGCCGATGAACTTGGGCCGCGCCAGAATCCACTCCCGATCCAGACGGGCGAACCCGACGTGCTCCGCGTTGTGCACCGCCGCAGCCGGCAGGCGCACGATGGTTCGCTCGCCGGGCAGTGCGACCCGGTGGTGAGTGCGCACACGGATGCGTCGTTCACGGGGGGGCAGTACATCCTTCAGGGTGGCTTTGCGCAGAGTGAGTCGGCTGCGGTGAGTTGGGTCCTCCCGGCAAGTGCCTTCCCGATCAGGCTCGACCTCGCCGAGATGATCTTCGGCACGCAGGCCGCAACCGTCGCGACGACGACCGAGTGGGGCATCACGGTCTATGAAGGGCTGCCGAGCACCGGGACTCCGGTGTTCAGCATCGACTCCGACGGCGATCTCATTCCGCACATCCAGATGGGTCCTGGCACCAACGGCGTCAACGTGCAGTTCCTCGTCGAGCCTTCGGATCCAGAGCAGATCTACATCAACGCCAACGCGAGCAACGCGTTCTCGATCGCGTACCGCATCGTGAAGCACAACAACCAGACGGCCAATCCCTGCCTGACTGCACCGCCCTCGACGAGCAATGCGTTCCCCGCCACCGATACCAGTGGACTCGCGCAACCGACCCAGAATTGGCTGAATGCGGTGAACTGCGGGATCCTCGGTTGCCCCCCGGGCTGGAAACGCTTCAGCGAATTGCCCACCGGCTGCCGACCGAGCGGTGATTGGGTCATGCGTGCGACGTGGACGAGCGTGAATTGCACGCCACCCACGGGAGCATGCTGCCTTCCCAACGGACAAGCCTGCCAGTCGCTGACGCAAGCAGAGTGCCAGGCACTCAACGGTGGATGGCAAGGTGCGGGTGTGGCGTGCACGGCGACCACATGCCAGCCCACCGGCAACGTCCCGTGTTGCTTCGCATCGACCGGCGGTTGCGTTGGGCTGTCCTACGCCAACTGCGTTGCCGCTGGCGGCATTCCCGGCCCGGTGGGTCAGACCTGCACCGGCTATGTGTGCTTCCCGACCGGAGCATGCTGCTTGCCGGATGGGACCTGCGCGGGCGCGGTCTCGCCCACGGAGTGCGCCGCGCTCGGCGGCATCTACCAAGGCAACAACTCAACGTGCGCCACGATCGACTGTCCTGACCCGGTCGGTGCCGCGTGCTTCCCCAATGGCTTCTGCCTCATCCTCACCCAAGCGGACGCGACTGCGGCCGGTGCGAGTTGGCAGGGGGTTGGGACCACGTGTGCGGATGCGAATGGCAACGGGGTCGCCGATGCATGCGAACCTGATGGCATTCCCGGTGATCTCAACGGCGATGGGGCCGTCAATGGGGCGGATCTCGGCGCGCTGCTCAGTGAGTGGGGAACAGCAGGTGGTGCTGCCGACCTGACCGGCAACGGTGTCGTCGACGGCGCGGACCTTGGCATCCTTCTCGGCAACTGGACTGGCTGATAGCCCGACCGTTTGACCGACCGCACCATGCAGGGCATACTTCGCATCCCTCAGGAGAGGTGTCCGAGCGGTTGAAGGAGCTAGTCTCGAAAACTAGTAGCGGGCTTGTCCTGCTCGTGGGTTCGAATCCCACCCTCTCCGTTGTCAAGGCCTGCCGCGCGAATCCGCTCGGCAGGCCTTGTCCTTCCATGGCGTGCCGCGACTGCTGCGGCAGGAGGTCCTGATGCGCGTTGCGTGGATCGGTACTGGCGTGATGGGGCGTTCGATGGCCCTCCATCTCATCATGGCGGGGCATGAGCTGCGCATCACCACGCGCACGCGAGACCGCGCCGCCGATGTGCTGGCCGCTGGCGCAACGTGGTGTGACTCGCCTGCGGAAGCCGCTGAGTCGTGCGACGTCGCCATCTCCATGGTCGGCTATCCAAGCGATGTCGATGCCGTCCACCGCGGCGCGGATGGCACGCTGCGCGCCAAGGTCGGCCCGCGCATCATCATCGACATGACGACGAGCACACCAACGCTGGCTCGCGAGCTCGCCCAGCACGCTGCTTCACTCGGCGTGACCTCGATCGATGCGCCGGTCTCGGGCGGCGACATCGGCGCTCGGAACGCAGCACTGAGCATCATGGTCGGCGGCGATGCTGCGGCGATTGATTCGGTGCGCTCGCTGCTGGCGGTGATGGGCAAGACGATCGTGCACCACGGCGGCCCCGGAACGGGCCAGCATTGCAAGATGGTGAACCAGATCCTGATCGCGAGTTCCATGCTGGGGCTCTGCGAGGCGCTGGCGTACGCACAGGGCAGCGGCCTTGACCCATCCAAGGTGCTCGAGAGTGTGGGCGGTGGTGCGGCCGGCAGTTGGAGCGTCAATAACCTCGGGCCCCGCATCCTCCGTGGTGACTTTGCGCCGGGCTTCTTCGTGGAGCACTTCTGCAAGGACCTCAGGATCGCGCTTGACGAGGCTCAGGCCATGGGCCTGGAGCTTGAGGGCCTCGCGCGTGCCGAGCGGCTGTACGCGCTGCTGCGCGACCGAGGACACGGCCGCTTGGGCACGCAGGCGCTCTGGCATCTGTTCTCGGCCACTGCGGGGTCGGGTGCGTGAGCTCAAGCGGCCGTCCAAGC
>JASGCG010000080.1 GCA_030054235.1 Bacteroidia bacterium | reverse complement strand
TCCCAGCGGAGCCGAGATAGCCCACCATCGACATGGTGGCGATCATGCCGGCGGCCGACGTGTTGAGTTCGAGCGCCGCGAGGTAGCCGACGATGGCCGTCGCCACCGCGATTGCGGCAGCGAGCCACAGCATCGGAACGAGCCGGTCGGTCCAGAGCCGCGCCGTGGCGCCGGGTGCCACGAGCATGGCGACGACCAGGATCGAGCCCACCGCTTCGAACGCCACGACCGTGTTGGCCGCAACCGCGGCCATCAATCCTAGATGCACGAGACCGACGCGAACGCCCAGGCTTGCGGCGTGCGCAGGATCGAAACTCGTCGCACGCAATTCCTTGAAGAACGCCACCATCAGGATCACATCGATGACGAGCGCCCCACCGAGCCATGCGGCGGCGCGAGGGACCTGCACTCCGAGCAGGTCCACCGTGTCAAACGGCACGAACTCAAGCAGGCCGTAGAGCACGCAGCCCGGATCAAGATCAACTTGGCGCGCAGCCAGCGACATCATGACCACGCCGAGTGCGAAGAGCGAGGTGAAGGTGACGCCCAATGCCGCATCGCGATCCACGCGTCCAAAGCGGTCGAGCGCAGAGGAGATGAAGGCCGCGGCGATGCCGATCACCGTAGCGCCGGTCAGCATGGGCAGCACATCGCGCGTCCCCGTGAGCAGGAACGCACCCGCGATGCCCGGCAGGACGGCGTGGCTGATCGCATCACCGAGGAGCGACAGCCGTCGCAGCACGAGCCAGCAGCCGACGAGCCCGCCCGCGACACTCGCGAGGACTGCTGTCGCCATCGTCCAGAGGTCATCGTTGCTCAGCCACGGTTCGGGCGGGATCGATGGATCGATCATCCCGTGCTCCCCATCGACGGCTCAGCCGCGCGCCGACGATGTCGGCGCCACATCGTGATCAGCACACCGCGCTCCGGTGCCACAAGAAGGCTGAGCACGAAGAGCAACGCTGCCGTGAGCACGATCATCGGCCCCGTCGGCCAACCGCCGCCGACGGCGCCGCTCGGCGGAGGCAGCACCGCACTCAAGCCCGTGCCGATGATGGCACTCACGGCGCCGATCGCGGCTGCCACGGCAAGCATTGAGCCGAGCGATGCGCTCCAGCAACGCGCCGCCGCCGGCGGGATGACGAGCAGCGCCACCACCAAGACCACACCCACGCTGGGCAGCCCGGCCACGGTGACGAGCGCCACCAGCACGAGCAGCAATCCGTCGAGCCGCTGCACCGGCCGGCCCATTCCCACCGCAAAGTCACGATCGAAGCAGAGCAGCCCGAACTCCTTGCGTAGCGCCAGCACGATCGCCACCACCAGGCCCGCGACGGCGAGCACGAGCCATGCATCGCTCGTCACTGCACTCGCCGCCTTGCCGAAGAGGAATCCATCGAGCCCCGCGCGATTGCCGCCCGGCTGGTTCTGGATCATGCGCGAGAGCACGATGCCCAGTCCGAAGAAGCCGCTGATCGCGATGGCCGTCGTGGCATCCTCACGAGCGTTGGTGAGCCGCTGCACCAGCGCCATGGTGGCCATGCACGCGAGCCCGAGCACGAAGGCGCCGAGCAGCAGCACCGCCAGGCTGCGGTCCCCCGCCACGAACCACGCCAGGCAGATGCCCGGCAGCGACGCGTGCGCCACGGCATCGCCCACGAGTGCACGGCGACGGAGCATGGCCAGAGAGCCCACCATGGAGGCAGCGATCGCCAAGCCAGCCGTGCTGAGCATGACCACACGCGTGCTCGAATCCTGCAACGACAGCAGTCGGAGGAGTTCGGCCATGTCAGCAGCCCGCCGACGTGGAACCGCAATCGGATGCCGCCTCCGAGAGCACCGCCAAGCGACCTCCGTACGTGCGCTGGAGCGCATCGGCGGTGAACGCGGTCGCCACGGACCCAGCCGCCACCACGCGCTTGTTCAGGAGCAGCACCTGATCGAAGCGCTCGCGGACGGTCGAAAGATCGTGATGCACCGCCACGATCGTGCATCCACGCTCCTGGAGTGCTGCGAGCACCTGCATGATGGCGCTCTCCGTGACCGCGTCGATCCCCGCGAAGGGCTCATCCATCAGATAGAGCTGCGCGCGCTGCATGAGCGCTCGCGCCAGGAAGACGCGCTGCTGCTGGCCCCCGCTCAGCTCGCTGATCTGCCGATCGGCCAGCGCAGCGAGACCAACCTGCTCAAGACACTCCATGGCCTGCGTGCGCTCGGCCCGGCCCGGTCGTCGCAGGAGCCCAAGCCGGCCGTACGACCCCATCAGCACGACCTCGAGCACGCTGATGGGGAACTCCCAGTCGACCGACTCGCGCTGCGGAACGTAGCCCACCTGCGCGCGCCGCTGCGCCATCGTGCCACCGAGCACGGTCACGCTTCCGGCCGCCAGCGGCACAAGCCCAAGCGCTGCCTTGATGAGCGTGCTCTTGCCGGCTCCGTTGGGGCCGACGATTGCGCACATCGATGCCATCGGAACGCTCGCATCGATCCGCTCCAGGACAAGTTCATCGCGGTAGGCCACCGAAACCCCGTGAAAGGCAATGGCTTCCTGCATCACGGGGCCTTTCCGGCGGCGGCATCGAGCCAAGCCGATAGTGCGGAAGGCCGCGCAGGCACGCTCCCGCCGAGCGCCCGCGCGATGACCTCTGCATCATGCACCACCATGCCCACGTGCGTGCCCTGCTCTGTGCCCGAGGCACCGATCGCATCACTCAGCAGCTCGCCGCCGATCGTGACGGCATGGCCGCGTGCACTGCACCCCTCGACCAGGGCCTCGACGGCCTTGCGCGGCACGCTGCTCTCGATGAACACGGCAGGCACCTTGCGCTCGACGATCACGTCGATGAGTGCGTTGAGTTCGCGAAGGCTTGCCTCGCTGTCGGTCGACAGGCCCTGGATGCCACGCACGGAGATCCCATTGGCCCGACCGAAGTAGCCGAAGGCATCATGTGCAGTGACGAGGAGCCGACGTTCGGCAGGGATCGAAGCCACGACCGCCTGGACATGCTGTGCGGCCGTGTCGAGCAGCACGAGGTGGGCGGCGCAGCGTTCACGGACCTCCTGGGCGGCATCTGGCTTGCGCTCGATGATGGCGTCGCGCATGCGCTCGCAGGCGAAGCGCCAGAGCGCGAGGTCGAACCACACATGCGGGTCAGGCACCGAACCGGCTCCTGCCGAGCGCAGCAGCCGATCCGGAGGCATCGAGTCGGTCACGCACACGACAGGGACCCGCGAACCCAGCTTGGTGATCGCGTCGCCGAGGCGACCCTCAAGATGCAGGCCATTCCAGAGGAGCAGTCCAGCCCCGGTCATGACTCGCACATCACCGGGCGACGCCTTGTAGAGGTGCGGATCCACCCCCTCGCCCATCAGGGCCGTGACCGTGACGGCGGAGCCGCCAATCGCACGAGCCGTGTCGGCGATCATGCCGGTCGTGGCCACGACCTTCAGGGGCGGTGCCGCGTCGGCGGCCGCTCCGCCGCTTCGCCACACCAGCACGGCGGCGATCAGAGCGAGGATGGCACGATGCACGCGCATGAGTTTGACGACTCAAACTCTAGGTTGCTGATGACTCCATGTCAATCCTGCGCTAGCCTTCCGCCATGCTCGCCACCGAGACGGTCGAGAACTACCTGAAGGCCATCTATCTCCTGCAGCGCGAGGCCGCGGCCGACGAGGCCCCCATGGGCAAGATCGCGGCAGCGCTCGGCGTGACGGCCGGCACGGCCACGAGCATGGTGAAGAAGCTCGTGGCCGCCAAGCTCGCCCGCCACGAGCGGTTCGGCGGCGTCCGGCTCACCGCCAAGGGCACGCGCGCCGCCCTCGACATCCTGCGCCGGCACCGCCTCGTCGAAACGTTTCTCGTCGACACGCTCGGGCTCGATTGGTCGGTGGTGCACGACGAAGCCGAGCGCCTAGAGCACGCCATCTCGCCCATGGTGCTCGATGCCCTTGATCGTCACCTGGGCCGCCCCGCGTTCGATCCGCACGGCGATCCCATCCCGCGGGCCGATGGCGCGTTGCAGGAGTCCGAAGCCATGCCGATGTCCGAACTCGGCTCAGGTGACGCGGCCCGTCTCGTGCGCGTGCTTGATCAGCGCGGCGATTCGCTGCGGTTCCTCCGCGCCAGCGGGCTCAAGGTCGGCGCCACGCTGCGGGTCGTCGCCATCGAACCCGGTGCCGGCGTCATGCGGATCCGGCCCGACGGCGGTTCCATCGTCAGCATGAGCACGACGGCCGCAGCTCGCGTGCTGGTCAGGCCCACGCGCGATCGGCACTGAGCGACCGGGGCTGGGCACGTCGACGTGACCCGTCGCACCACGCACGATCGGCGCACGGAGCGCGCTCGTGCATCCCGCTCGTCGGCACCGCTCATCGCCTAGCCTGCGCGCGGCATGCTCAGCGCCCTCCTCACCATGGCCATCACTGTCCCGCCGCCGGCACCCATCGCTCCGCTCCCCTCGCCGCGCCAGCTCGCCTGGCAGGACCTGGAATTCACGGGGTTCATCCACTTCGGGCCCAACACCTTCACCGACAAGGAGTGGGGCCACGGCGACGAGCCGGCGGAGGTCTTCAGCCCGACCGCGCTCGATGCCCGGCAGTGGGTCCGCGTGATGACGGATGCCGGCATGAAGGGCGTGGTCATCACGGCCAAGCACCACGATGGGTTCTGCCTCTGGCCGACGGCGTTCAGCACGCACTCGGTCGCCTCCAGCCCGTGGAAGGCCGGCAAGGGCGATGTGCTGCGCGAACTCAGCGACGCCTGCCGTGAGGGCGGGCTGAAGTTCGGCGTCTATCTCTCGCCGTGGGACCGCAACAATCCGCAGTATGGGACGGGCGAGGCCTACAACCAGGTCTTCCGCTCGCAGCTTCGCGAGGTGCTCTCGTCCTACGGCCCGATCTTCGAGGTCTGGTTCGACGGCGCATGCGGCGAGGGCCCCAACGGCAAGCGGCAGGTCTATGACTTCCCGAGCTTCCGCGCCGTGGTGCGCGAGCTGCAGCCTGACGCCGTGATCTTCAGCGACGTCGGCCCCGACATCCGCTGGGTCGGCAACGAGCAAGGCTGGGCGGGCGACACCTGCTGGGCCATGCTCAAGGCTGCGGGCCACGGCATCGGCAATGACAACCCGCCGCCGACGAAGAGCCTGAATGAAGGCGACGAGGACGGCGAGTCGTGGATCCCCGCCGAGTGCGATGTCTCGATCCGACCGGGCTGGTTCTACCACGCCCACGAGGACGACAAGGTCAAGACCCCTGCGCAACTCTTCGATCTCTGGGAGCGCAGCGTGGGGCACAACGCGAACTTCCACCTGAACTTCCCGGTGGATCGTCGCGGGCTCATCCATGAGCAGGATGTGGCCTCCGTGCTGGGCCTTCGTGCGCTGATCGATGCGACCTACGGCGCGGGCACCGACCTGGCACGCGGGCGGCCGACGGCTGCGGATGCGATGCGCGGCTTCGAACCGCGTGGCGCGAACGAGCCGCTTCGCCCCGAGCCCTTCGGGCCCGACAAGGCCGTGGATGGCGACCCCGCCACCTTCTGGGCGACCGATGACGGCACGACCGCGGCATCGATGGAGATCGAGCTCGATCCCTCGAAGGAGTTCGACCGCGTGGTGCTCGCCGAACCGATCGCGCTCGGCCAGCGCGTGAAGCGCTTCCGCATCAGCGTGCCCGCCACCTCGAGCAACAACCATCGCGACTGGATCACGCTCGCCGAGGGCACGACCATCGGCCACAAGCGCATCGTGCGCGTGCCGGTGACGAAGGCGCGCCATCTGCGCATCGAGATCCTCGAGAGCCGCGCCTGCCCCTGCCTGAGCGCGGTGTCGGTGCACCGAACGCGGTAAGCCTCGGTACCGCGGTCGCGCGAAGGCGCAGACGCACCTGCCGTCAGGCACCGCACGAAACGCTCGAGCCGCGCATCACTCCCAGGTGCCCAGGTCGATGTCGTCGTCCGCGGTGGGCTCGCCCGGCGTCTTCAGCCGCAGCTCGATCGTGCGCGGCGCGCGCGTGGCATCGAGTTCGATGCGCGCTCGTTCGATCACGCGGCCGTCAGGGGCGAACTCCAACTCGACCCGCAGCGGTGCGCCTCGCAGCGCACCGCCGGTCACGAGGCCCGAGCGCATCGCTGCCTGCACGTCGGTGTTGGGCCGTCGCGCGTTGGTGCCGCCGGACTCACCGGCACGCGGCTCACCGGCGAGCGCACCGCGACCCTCGCGCACCGCACCATCAGGCTGCGTGCCCTGGCGCATCGACTCGGCGCGCTCGGCAGCGGCCTTGGGATCGATGCCGTTGGGCATCCACTGCCTGCGGGCGATCAGCGTCTTCCACCGCGGGTATTCGACGACCTGCAGGTCGTAGCCCTTCTTCAGGCGCGGCAGCACCGAATCGAGCGTCATCCAATCGACATCGATCGGCAGGCCCGCCTGGCGTGCAGCCGGCTTTGCCCCCTGCTGCGCCGAGTCGCGGGCATCCTTGGCGCCGCCGTCGTCGGTCCCGCGACGTCGCACCTGGCCATCGGGCCCCTTGAACCACGCGCCCTGCGCATCGCGGCCGAACTCCATGCGCTTGCCGGAGTCATCGAGCTCGAGGTAGCCGAACGATCGCGGCTCGCTGCCGGCCACATGCGTGATCTCGCCTTGCATGAGGCGGCTCGCCACCGGCCCGCCCCATCGCGTGATGCGGATCTCGTAGGTTCGCGAGCCGGGCTCGGCGAGCGCGGCCTCGGCCGAACCGATGACCTCGCTCGCATTCGCGGCCGACGGACTGATGGCCAAGGGAACCAGCACGGCCAGCGTGACCGCCATCAGCAGGATCGCTGCGATCGGCCCCATCGACATCGGCTGCATGATGCGCGCACGCCGCGGCTCGACGCGCGCCAGCGCGGCACCGACGCTCTCGGAGGCATGCGCCGCCATGAGGCCGTGCATGACGTCGTCGTCGAACTGCTTCGGATCGCCCGGATCGGGGAAGGCACTGCTCATGATTGCTCCTCGTCGCGCGCATCGGCTGCATCGCGTTCATCGCTGCCGGGCACCAAGCCCTTGGACCGCAAGCATCGTGCCACGAGCGCACGGCCGCGGATCGCGCGCTTGCTGGCCAGGTCATCGCTGATCCCGAGTTCCCCCGCGATCTCGCCGATCGACTGACCGCCGCCGTAATGCCGTTCGAGCACCGCACGGAACGTGGCGGGCAGCGCCTGCACGCAACCGCGCACGCCCTCGGCGAGTTGCCGGCCATCGAGCTGGTCCTCGATGGCAGCGAACCGCTCGGCCA